>CAZNSL010000258.1:0-7503 GCA_964574975.1 uncultured Alcaligenaceae bacterium
ATTCGTCTTGAAGCGGTGCCCGCGCGACTCGAGTTGGGCCCGTAGCGCCTGGTAGTTGTAGATCTCGCCATTGAAAACGATCTGAACGGAACCGTCCTCGTTGCCGATCGGCTGGTCGCCGCCACCCAGGTCGATGATCGACAGCCGGCGATGGACGAGGCCGAGGCCGGGGTCGGTCCAGAAGCCTTCGGCGTCCGGTCCGCGGTGCGCGATGGCCGCGCTCATTGCCCGAAGCGTCGCCGGTTCGGGCGGGCAATCGGGGTCGGCGTACAAGACGCCGGCAATGCCGCACATCGGTGACGCTCCTAAGTCGCGGTTGGCTTACGTCCGCGGAAGAATACTGCCGAGGCCACTCGGTGCGCCCGCGGGCTACGAATGGCCAAGTAATCGATGTATTTGAACGGGGCAGTTAGAATGGCCATCCCGGTCAGGAACATGTGCGACAAGTAGCGGTTACCCGTCAAACTGTCGGCCCACTCGCGCGCCACCCAAATCAGCCCACACGTCGGGCCGATATGTACGCCAGCGTCGATTTCCTCGAACCCGTTGCAAAGCAGCCGTAAGCCGTCCAGCGTAAACCGCCAATAGTCCGTCGGATCGGCGTGATAGCCTTGCATGAAGGGCACGTCGATGTGAACGACCCCGCCGGGACGGAGGATGCGGGTCATCTCTCGGACGGCCTGCCAAGGATCGCGGACGTGTTCTAGCGTCCCGGTGCAGACGACGCAGTCGAAGGTGGCGTCATCGATCGGCATTCGATGGATGTCGCCGGTCAGGTCGACCTCCGGCCCTGCCACCGCGTCGAACGTGATGACACCGGGTGCGATCCGCCGGCCACCCGCGCCGACATCCAGGACGCGCGCGCCTTTGGGCAACGAGGCCAGTGTGATGGGGATCGTGGGCCGCGGTACGACAGTCGGAGACGGGAGGTGGCGGAGGCCGCGCGGAAGTCCCCAACCCATTTCTAGAACCCTCATTCAGGCGAGTGATTCGGCACTTGGTATCGTTTAGTCCGACCGCGAGCCGACGACGCGCGCGGGGTTACCGACG
This sequence comes from uncultured Alcaligenaceae bacterium, assembly GCA_964574975.1. Taxonomy (GTDB): domain Bacteria; phylum Planctomycetota; class Planctomycetia; order Gemmatales; family Gemmataceae; genus JAXMAS01. Next base: position 1,051 of record CAZNSL010000258.1, read on the forward strand.
ACGATCGCGTAATCGGGAACCGGCCGCGTCACGACGGCCCCAGCCCCGACGACGCAGTGCCGGCCGACATCGGCCATCACGACGGCGCGGTCACCGACCCACGAATCGCGGCCGATGGTCACGTGCGGCCAAATGCCTGGTTGCTCGCGCACGGGGACGTCCAGGCGTTTCGTGCCGTGCTGGGCGCTGCCGTTGGTCACCGATACGTGCGACCCGATCAGCACGTCCTCCTCGAGGGTGACTTCGCCGAGGCAACAGTACACGCCAACGTAGGCCGACCGGCCGAGCGAACAACCCGGGTGCGAGAAGACGGTCCCGAAGCCGACCCACGCGTCGGCCCCGACCTGGCGGAATACCAGCCGGTAGAACGCCCGGCGCACGTAAACGCCGCTTAGACCCGGCGCGAGGGCAACGGCCTGCGACCAGCCAGGAAAGGCCCGCTTGGGGCCGGCAATTGCCCGGCCGAGGAAATACAGGCCGACCGCAGGCAGCACGGCGAGGGTTGCCGCTGCCTCGGCGACGGCCTTCAGGAGTGACTTCATAGCAACTCGATCCGACACCCGGCCGGCGAGTTGCGCGACCGCTTCCACTGGCATGTTGGATTGCCAGAATCCTGCCGCTGGCAACTGTAATATATTATTGATTAACACCTTGCGGCGAAGTATTGCCTTCCTGCTGCCGACCGGCCGACCTCGAATTGGACCTCGCTAACGTTCCGAATTTGCTTTCGTAGGTTCTACGAGCTAGGATCGTTCGTAATGGGCGTTAGGGATTCTATAGCCGCGCATTTTCCCAGACCGCTGTGTGTGGCATTTGGACCGTCCTGATGTCCAGCCCCGTCATTGTCGAGAAGGATGCGATCGGTAGGTGTTCGGGTTTCACGTCCGCACCGCTGAGCGACTTCCGGTGGTGCTTCCCTCCTCGGACCGTGTGACGCACGAGAGTCGGCGTTCGCCGTGGGCCGTCCGCGAATTGACGCGCGGCCTGTGACTCGCCCCTGGCTTGTGTTTTTCCACCCGCCACATTGGGTGATTCGTCGCCTGGGCCGATTGCCACATGGGGTCCGATCGGACCCCATTGGAGGGGGATTGTACGAATGTCGAACCGCCAGCGCACCGCCTGGGGCCTACCGCCGGCCCGCCGACCAATCGGTGGCCGAAAGTATCGCAAGCCGCACCTGACTGTCGAGAGCCTCGACGGCCGCATCCTGCCCAGTGCAAGCCTCCAACAATTCGATTTCGGGACCTACGCCTCCTACAACCAGTCCGGATACACGCGGGTCACCCGAGATTCGGTCTACACCGCCACGGCGGGCTACGGCTGGCTGAGCGGCAACGTGGCCGGCACGGACCGCGGGAGCGTGGGCAAAAACGACCTGAGCTTCAACTTCACCACCGACGCCACTTTTGGCGTCGCCTTGCCATCCGGCAATTACGTCGTCACGGTGAGCGCGAACGACCCGACCGCCATCCACGACTTGATGGGCGTGTCCGCAGAGGGTCAGTTGCGGGGTTGGTTGACGATGACGCGCGACATCCGCGAGGTCCGGGCGTCGTACACCGTGAGTGTGACCGACGGGATGCTGAACCTACGGCTCCACGACCTCGGTGGTAACGACCGATTCGCCATCATAAACGGCCTGGAAATTGTCGCCGCGGCAACACCGCCACAAGCCACCTTTGCCGGCACCGGCGCGGCCGAGGGGAGCCCCGGGCAGGTGACGTTTACGAACCCCACGGGCGGCAGCGGACCGTACACCTACAGCGTCGACTTCAACAACGACGGCACGTTCGAGGTCATCGCCGGCAGCAATGCCACTGTGACGGTTCCGGCCTCGTTCCTGCCCGACGGCCCAGGCACGGTAGTCGTCCACGGACGGATTACCGACGCGAACGGCATGTTCCGCGATTACACCACGAGTTTGGCCGTCACCAACGTGCCGCCGTCGGTCACACTGGCCTCGACGCTGGCCGGGGCGACGAACGCTCCCATTCAATTTACGCCCACAGTGACCGACCCAAGCCCCGTGGACCGGGCGGCCGGATTCACCTACGCCTGGGATTTTGGCGACGGCACAGCAAGCACGCAAGCGGCCCCGAGTCATGCCTACAGCGCGGCGGGCACGTACACGGCGCGCGTCACGGTGCGCGACAAGGACGGCGGGCTAACGACGAAGACCTCGACAGTCACGGTGACGCCGCAAGCCCCGCCAGGGGCCATCTTCCGTACGGGCCACGAACACATCCCCAACTTCGGGGCCCAGCCGACGATCACCTCGGCCCGTAGCGGCCTCTGGTCCGACCCCGGCACCTGGTCGGCCGGCCGCGTCCCGGTGGCGGGCGACATCGTGTCGGTCACCGCGTGGAATGACGTGACCTACGACATCGTCAGCACGGAGGCCATCAAGACGGTGGCCGTGCAGGCCAACGGGCGACTGCTCTTCCGCACCGACGTCAACACGAAGTTGACGGTCATCAATCTGTTGATCATGGAGGGCGGCGAGCTGCGGATCGGGACGGCGGCAAATCCCGTGGCGGCGAACGTGAAGGCGGAGGTCGTCTTCGCAGACGTGGCGTTAGACCTGGTCAACGACCCGGCACAGTACGGCAACGGGTTGATTGTGTTGGGTAAGGTGACGGTCCACGGCGCGGTTAAGGGCGACTCGTTCGTGAAGCTAGCGGCCGAAGCACTCGCGGGCTCGACGACCCTGACGCTCGCCGCCCCGGTGAGCGGTTGGCGCGTCGGCGATCGGCTAACGATGCAGGACACGCGACAGCTCACCTGGTCCACGCGGCCGGACAACCCGAATGTGAACTACGTCAGCCAGGCGGAGACAGTGACGATCGCGGCCATCTCAGCCGATGGCCGGACGTTAACCCTCAGCCAACCGCTCCAGTACAGCCACCTGGGTGCCCGCAATGGCGACGGGGTTCTGACATTCATGCCCTACGCCGGCGACCTGACGCGTAACGTCGTATTCAAGTCAGCCAACGCCAACGGCGTGCGCGGCCACACGATGTACACGGGGCGGGCCGAGGTGGACATTCAGTACGCCCAATTTTCGGGCCTGGGCCGCACCAAGAACGACCCGTTGAACAATACGCGATTCGACGCCGCGGGCAACGCGACCAGCATCGGCACCAACCAACAGGGCCGATACTCGGTGCACTTCCACCACCTGTACGGCCAGGCCGGCGGCGCGGCGAGCGGTGTCCAGTATCGGTTTGAGGGCAACTCCGTCTTTTGCCCGATCGACCCGATGCCATTTCGCTGGGGCATCGCAATCCACGACAGCCACTACGGGTCGATTCAGAACAACGTCCTGTTCAACTGGGCCGGGGCCGGCATCGTGGCGGAGGATGGCAACGAGAGCTTTAACGTCATCGCCCGCAACTTCGTCAACCGCATCGCGTATTCCGGAACGGGGGAAATACAGCGCGGGTCAAGTGATATCGGCCATACTGGGAGCGGGATTTGGCTCCGGGGCACCAACAACTACGTCCGCGATAACGTGGTCAGCGGAGCGTCGAAGGGGTACACGTTTGCCCCGTACACCCTCGCAAACCCAAATGCAGTTCGCCTACCCGTTGGCCCCGGCGCGGACACTAGCGTGACCGGCCAGTACACCACGGTCAACATGCAGAACGTACCGATCCGCGAGTTCGCCCGCAACGAGGTGGGCGGCAGCGTGCAAACGGGTCTCGACCTGTGGAAGGTCGGGGCTGACCAAAGCCACCCCTGGCCGGGAGTGCAAGAGAGCGTGGTGCGCGACTTCCGTGTCTGGCACGTCTTCGACAATGCCTACTACAACTACATGACGGCGCGAGTGACGTTCGACGGTCTCATCGCACACAACAATTTCAATTTATTACGGACGGGTACCGCGTCAACCGCCCTGTACTCGATGGACTATGCGTCTTTTGACTTCACCGTCCGCAACTCCGACATTCAAGGATTCAGCACCGGGTATCGGCTGGCCGTCGGCAACAGCATGACGGTCGAGAACTCCTTTATGCGGAATTACGTCGATGTGGAAATCCGCCCGATTTGGACGACTCTCATCACGGTTCAAAACCAGCCCGAGCGAACCGTGACCATCCGAAACGTTCGGTTCGCACCGGTCGGAATGGCGGACCGATCGGACTGGGGAACGCAGAAATACATTCGCATGAACGGACGGTACTTCGCGTACAACACCAACCTAACGCAACTGGACCGGGTATTTGTCTACGATTTCAACGGCGTCGCGGGCGACGACTTCCGCCTGTACTACGCGGAGCAAGCAGCTACCGCGATATTGCCCCAGACGATAACGCGATCGGACGGATTGGTTCAGGTTCTGGGGGCACCGGTGGCAGGCTTGACGAATCAGCAAGCCTGGACGCAGTATGGCATTGCCACGGCGGGAGAAATCGCCCCGGCCTCGGTCACCACCCGGCCGGAACTCGGCGGACTGGTTGGGCCTCCGTGATCCGTAGACAGACTTGGACCAAAGGGTTGTCGCAGGCGGGGCGGTCGCAGCCCCGCCTGCACCGTTTCAGCTGTCCGCGACGGCCAGACGAACGACGCTCTCGATCCCGCGCACGCCAAATCGATTCACGGGTCGAACCGCAATGGTGTTGACGCCCTCACGGAGTTCCCAGCGGAAGGTCGAGTTGCGGCATGGGACCGGGGCTTGGGAGTCCACGAGAATTTCGTAGCTCTCGAAGTTGGGCGTGAACGTCCGAAACCCGAGTTCAAGCGTCCGGCCGGTGGGCCGGCTGGCCAGGATTTCTGCCTGATTGAGCGTCCAGTAAAACTCGCTCTTGTTGCTCGTGACCGGTCTCAGGCGGTGCCAAAAATCGAGCGGTTCCTTCACCCTCGGGTCCGCGTAAACCAAACTGCTCCCTTCGCTACAGGCCGGATGTCCACGGAAGTATCGGTTCGTCACCCAGTCGTTGCGCATTTCGACCAGGTCGAGGTGAGTATTAAACCATTTGACCAACCTCCACGCTTCGAGAGTCTCGCACCCGAGATGCACCAGTGTGGTATTCTCCCCCCCCGGCAGCCGCTCGCCGCGAACGACGTGGACGCGGGTTGGCCCACTCGAGTAGTTCTCTTCGAGTAAGTCGATCATGTTGAGAGGGGTGTCGTCCTTCATGTAGTGAAGGTCCAATTCCGCATCCATCGCCACCCACTTGCGGTAATGGTTGGACCAAACCTCGACCAACCCGTGGTTGACCGATACGAGTCGGGCCTGGTGGCCCATGCTGAGTACAACCTGACTGTACAGGTAGGGGAACAACTTGCACGGGTCGATGTGGCGATCCGGCGAGTACGTTTCGCCGTGGTCGCGCCAGTTTCGATCGAGGACCTCGAGGGCGTCGATAGTCGACGTGAATGGCTGATAATCCTGCCGCTTGAATTGGGCCCGGGTCCAGGTCCGGAGCCGCACTATCGCCGCGAAGTCATTCACCGCACCGGCCACGACATCATCGAGGTGGTACCGTCGCCGTAACTCGTGAAGGCGCGGTTCGTCGTACGGCTGATAGTGAAAGGTGTAAGGGCTGCGAACGATCCGTTCGTTCTGTACCTCCCTGGTCGTAATCCGGTGGCCGTCCGCGGTGACGATTGTCTGGCCGATTGGCAGGATGTCTTCAATGCGCGCCAACTGGGTCGCGTCCAGTCGATCGTCCGCCCCGGGCCCGGTCGTAGCCACTCGGGGTGTGCAGGGGTCGTAGACCTGGACGAGCGCCCCAATGACCGCTAATCCTCCTTGTCGGAGCGATTCTTTCAACGCGTCCGACAACGGCACGTTGTAGCGGATACTTGCGACGCTCGCGTGGGTGAAGACCAAGGCCGCCAGACCGAGCAGGACCAGGACGCCGACTTTGGTCAACCGCTTCAGCACGCGCCCGATTCGCGGCAGCAACCGGATCGACAAGTTTCGTGCCTTCAACGATCCTTCGCATTTCCTATCGGCAATCACGAATCGGCTCCATCGACCGAACGACAACCGTACGAGTCGCCGCAGTGCCCGACAGCCACTAACGGCCCACTACAATGGCGCAGGCGCTCACAGCCTCAAAGAGTTGGGCAAACGCCCCCGGACGCTGTGACGGGCTCCTCGCACCACTTTCGGCTCGGCGGCGAAGAGGTCTGCCGCTTGACGGCCGAGGGCGTTCCAGTCGAAATGCTTGCAAGCCCAGCGCCGCGCCTGGACTCCCATCCGGGCACGTAAGTCCGCGTCGCCCAGCAATTGGGCAACCGTCTCAGCCAACGCATCGGGGCCGTCGCACGAGACGATCCGCCCGGTGTGCGGCACATCCTTCGTCTCGGCCGTGCCACCGGACTCGCCGGCAACGACCGGCCGACCGCAGGCTTGGGCCTCGACGAGTACCATGCCAAACCCTTCGATGTCCGCCCCAACCCGACGGTTCGGCAGCACGAAGAGGTCGCATTGTCGATAACAGT
>CAZNSL010000259.1:0-7500 GCA_964574975.1 uncultured Alcaligenaceae bacterium
GAGGGCCTTGTAGACGACGACCACGACGACGACTGCGACGACGCGGTCGATCAGACCCCACAGGCCCAGGATGCTGTTGCTGAGCAACAGCCACGATAGGATGTAGACGATCAAACCCGCGATCGGCGCGATGCGCGCCGTCCAGCACATCCGGAATCGATAGTCGTAGTACATGTGGACGATGGTCCGCAGTTCGTGCGTCAACTCCCAGAGGAACCACGACGGCTTCGCGGCGGCCGGATCCTGCGGCAAGACCTCGTAGGCCGGCGCGCCCTCCGGTGCCTTCGGCAGAAGCATTTTCGTCGCGTTGACGATCAGTGCAGCCGAACTGGTCAGCGGATTCGCACCATTCGCCTGACCGTGCGGCCCGACGCGACGAGCGACCCGCTCGACAACCCGGTCTTCCATCAACTGCGTGTCTTGCAGGGCCGCGACGGCGTGTTCGAGCCGGCGGACGCGCTGTTCGAGTGCCTCGGCCGACTCGGCGGCCAAGCCGTTCGATTCGTACTCCACAGGCGCGGTGCGGGCCATTGCGAATCAACCTCCGGGCGACGGGGGCACTACTCCCCGTTGGTTATTCGCTTCCACGATAGCGACATTGCGCCCAGCGGAAAAGGCCAGCGGGCCCGCAAAGTGACGGGTTGCATCCCGGCGGCAGGCGGTAAGTGGTATGCCGGCCGACCCATTGCGGGCCGGCCGACAGTACGGCGGGATTAGCTGATCGCTTCTTTGAGGCTCTTCAGCGGCTGGGCCTTGACGATATTCCGCGCGGCCTTCGGCTTGGTGATGATGAACTCGCCCGGCTTGAACGGGTTGGGTCGACGCTCGCCGCCCTTGATCGCAGGCTTGGTGATGCGACGCATTTTCAACAGGCCGGGCAGCGTGAAAACGCCAGGGCCTTTCTTGCCGAGCTCGGAGTGTACCACGTCGGCGAGGGTATCGAAGAAACCTGCGACATCCTTCCGGCTCATGCCGGTTTTTTCGGCGAGCAAGGCGAACGTCTCAGACTTAGTCTTGGCTTTGGCTACGTGCTTTTTCTTGTCGGCCATCGTCGTTTCTCGCTGCGAATGGAGAGCGGAAGTACCACAAACGTCTCCAAGAAACTAGTTGCCGCGTCGCGGCTCGTCAACGGTTTTCTGGGCGAAACTGCCAGTATTTCCCGGAAAAACATGGTCGCCGTGCGAAAAACTCCTGGCAACGCCGTGCCGACTGCCCTTTGCGACTGTCTTCGCACGGCTGCTGCGGCTATGAAAAGATTGACTCCTTCTGCCTCGAGGACCGACCGGAATTCCTTCCGTGACCATCCGCACATTCCAACCCGGTGACGAAGTCGCCCAGGCGGAAATCTACAACGTCTCTGCGGCCGCCTTGCCGGGGTTCAAGCCAGCGACGCCCGACGATATCCGCCGACGCACCCGCGTCCGCGACTTCGACCCGTCTGCTCGCTTCTTCGCTGTCGAGGGCGGCCGAGTTATCGGCTACGCCGCGATTCAGCCCGGGGGCCGCGTCAGCTACCCGTGGTGCCTGCCTGGCGAAGAAGCCTCGGCCGAGCCACTGTTCACCGCCGTTATCGACCAGTTGAAACGGCGCGGCGTGGCACGTGCCATCGCCGCTTACCACAAAGACTGGTCCGACCAGGCCAATTTCTTTCTAGCCCACGGCTTCGAACTCGCGCGCGAAATGGTCAATTACGTCGTGACTTTGACCGAAATGCCGACCACGATTTCGCGCACGAGTCTGCCGCTCACGCCCCTGATACCGGCGGACCTGCCGGCCTTGCGCGGGTTGAACCCAAGCCTGTGGGCCGACAAGAGCGACCGCCAACTCGAACAGGAGTTGTTCGGCAATCCCCAAGTGCCGATGGCATCGTATCTTGCCGTCCGTGCCCGATCCGACAACCAGTTGCTCGCCGCCGCCGTGTTGATCGACGATCCGACATTTGCCGACCCGACAGCAATCGACCCCTGGCAGCCATGTTTCCGGCTCGGCGCGTTCGGCACCGAAGGCCAGGCGCACAAACGCGTGAACGGCCTGTTTTCGTTCGTCGCCGCTGCCACACACCAGGCGCTACCGTTCGGTCTCGACCTCATGGCCCACGCGGCGGCTATCGTCGATGCCAACGACGGACACAGCCTCGCCGCCCAATGCCCCAGCGACCAACCGCACCTCCTGCGCTTCTACCAAACCCATTTCCACCGCCAAGGTCACTTCCCCGTCTTCGAGCGGACGCTCGTCGCTCTATCGTAGACGGCTCCGCACGACGGCAGTTCGCGACCCGGTCTCATATAATTCTCCCCGTCCATATCGTTCCGATGCGTCGAGGGTCTCAATGCCGTTCGCCGCCGCGCTATCGACCGCGACCCCCACGGCCACTGCGCTCGACGAGGTTTGCGCAGCCGCTTCTCTGCCCGGCGCACCCGACCTGGCATGCGTGTTCTTCTCGCCGCACCACGCCGACGACGCGACCCTCATTGCCCGCACACTCACCGCCCGTCTCGCACCGCGGATCTTGCTCGGCTGCATCGGCGAGGCGATCGTCGGTATCGACCGCGAGATCGAGCGCAGTCCGGCGATTAGCCTGTGGCTCGGTGCGTGGAGCGGCGCGGTCAGCTTGGAGCCGTTCCACTTGACGCCTCGACAGACGCCGGACGGCCTGAGCCTTCTCGGCTGGCCCGATTCGCTCGTGGACGGCGACGCGTCCGGCGCGACCGCCCTGCTCCTTGGCGACCCGTTCACATTCCCGGCGATGGAGATCTTCCTGCCCCAGGTGAACAACGACTATTCCGGCCTACGCGTCCACGGCGGTATGGCGAGCGGCATGGCAGGGCCAGGCCAGACGCCGCTCATCTTTGGGCCGGACGTGCATTCCCTCGGTGCAGTGGGCGTGTTGTTGCGCGGGGCGGTCGCGCCGCGTGGAGTCGTCTCGCAGGGCTGCCGTCCGGTCGGCCGGCCGCTGGTGATTACCAAAGCGCACGACAACGTCATCGTCGAACTCGGCGGGCGGACGCCGCTCGAACAACTGCGGACGATTTACCAAGAGTTGCCGGCCCACGACCAATCACTCTTCCAGCGCGGCCCGCACGTCGGGCTAGTGATGAACGAGTACCAGGGCGCGTTTCACCGCGGTGATTTCCTCGTCCGCAACCTCTACGGCGTAGATCGCGATACCGGGGCGATGGCCGTCACTGACCGAGTGCGCGTCGGCCAGACTGTGCAGTTCCACGTTCGCGACGCGGATACTGCCGACGAGGACCTACGCGAGTTGCTGCGGATGGAGACGACAGCAGGCAAGCCGGCTGCCGCCCTCGTATTCACCTGTAACGGCCGCGGCACCCGCCTGTTCGGTGGCCCGCACCACGACGCGGCCGTCCTGGGCGAGATCGTTGGTCCCGTTCCGTCGGCCGGGTTCTTCGCGGCAGGCGAGTTCGGCCCGGTCGGTGGCAAGAACTTCATTCACGGTTTCACGGCCAGCGTCGTCCTCTTCGAGGATGCTCCCGCGGAGACCCCGTCGTGAGCGAGACGACTCCGACCGGCGGCGAGATCGGCCGATTCGAGCTGCGCGAAAAGCTTCGAGACGGCACGCCGATGGTGTACCGCGCTTACGACGTGCTTTATGGCCGCGAAGTTCGGCTGAAGGTCTACGACTCCGCGACCACGAATCTGCCGCTATTAATCGAGTCGCACCGGAGGGCCCGCGAGCTGCGCCACCCAGCCATCGTTCCGGTTTACGAAGTGGGTACGGCCGGCGAACACTGCTACGTCGCTGGCGGCGCGGCCGACGGACACCGGCTTTCCGACGAGTTGACCGATGGCCCACTCGCGCCGCGCCGCGCCGCCGTTATCGCGCGCGAACTGGCCGAGGGTTTGGCCCGCGCACACGAGTGCGGTGCCGTTCATGGCGACATTCACACCAGCGGCGTTGCCCTCGACCCCGACCACGGGGCCGGCTGGCTGGACTTCGGATCGTCCGCGGACGACGCGCCGGTGAATCCGGCGTACGTCGCGCCGGAACGGCTCGGCAGCCCGCCCGGGCCTGCCGACACGGCCAGCGACCAATACTCCCTCGGCGTGCTGCTGTTCGAGATGCTGACCGGCGAAACGCCGTACATCGGGAGCGACGATGAGGTGACGGCAGCCGTGCTGGCCGCTGAAACCGCGCCGAGTGCCCGCGTCCTGGACGACGAAATCTCGAAGGACCTGGACGCCGTCTGCCGCAAGGCCCTCGCACCGAACCCGGCCGATCGCTACGCGACCTGCCAGGACTTTGCCGACGACTTACGCCGGTGGCTCGAAGGCGATTCCGTCGCGGCACGGCCGCCGAAGCGGTGGCTCATGACCGTGCTTGCTGGCATTGTGCTGCTCGGACTCGGCGTGTCGGGAGCGGGCGGTCTGCTCGTGTACTACCAGCGGCAGCAAGCGATGCGCCTGGCAATAGTCGCCGAACAGACCGCAAGGCTCGCCGAGGCCGAGGCCCGCGACCGGGCCGAGCAAGCCCGAGCCGCCACCGAGCAGTCGAAGGCGGCAAGCGCAGTGTCGCACAGCGACGCGGACAAGCGCAAGAAGGAAGATGCCGCAAGTCGGAAGCGTCTCGAGGACGAATTGCAAAAGGTGCGCGACTCCGAGAAGAAACTGATCGCAGAGAAGCGCAAACTCGAAGCACAAACGAAGGCGGATGCTGAGGCGCGCGGCCGAGCCGAGCGCAGCTTGTATTGTCGCTACGTCACGGAGAGCTACGGCCAGTGGCGCGGCCGCAATCTACGTTCGGCACGCTCTCTCCTGGACGCCGCCCGGCCGGCCGACAGGCGGCCCGATTACCGCGGCTGGGAGTGGTATTTCCTCGACCGTCTCTACCAACCACCCAAGACGTTCACCTTAAAGCTCGACGCGTCACGGTTATTGAACGGTGACGAACCGCTCTCCGACCAACCGCGATCGTGCATGGCCGCCTACAGCCCGGACGGCGCGATGCTGGCCGTGTTTGCCGACGACGACCGCGTGACGATTTGGAACCGGCTGACGGGCACTGTGGCTCAAACGCTCGCAGCACACCGGGGAGCCGTCACGGGGGTAGCGTTTTCACCCGACGGCAGATGCCTCGCCACGTGCGGTGTCGACCGCACGGTGAAACTCTGGGAGCCGGCCTCCGGCCAAATGAAACTCTCGTTCCGCGGCCTCGGTGGCGCGCCGCTCGACGTGGCATTCGCGCTCAAAGGCAGTGCCGTGGCGGCCGGATCGGACGACAAGTCGGTGTACGTCTGGGACGTGGCGAGCGAGGAACGGCTCCACCGACTCGATGGCCACGAAGATAAGATCGTCGCCGTGGCCGGATCGAAGGACGACCTCATCGCCAGCGGCGCGCACGACGGCGTCATCAAGTTGTGGGATGCGAAGTCGGGCGAGCTACGGCACACCCTGTCGGCACACCGCGGGGCCGTTCGCTTCTTGCGCTTCAGTCCGGATGGGTCGCGACTTGCGAGTTGTGGATCCGACGGCGTTATCCGCCTGTGGGACCCGCTCGCAGGCCGTGAGCAACGGGCGCTCACCGGCCATGCGTCGAGCGTCAACGCGATCGCCTTCCGCCCGGACGGCAAGAAGCTCGCATCGGTTAGTTCCGACACGACGGTTTGCCAATGGGACTTGGACACGGGCGAGTCGACGTTCTTCCCATCGGGCCAAGCCGGGCTTTCGTCCGTCGACTACCGCCCGGACGGCAATCAACTGGTCACTGCGGCGTTCGACCGCACCGTGCGCCTGTGGGACGCGAACCGCCCAGTGCCGCTTATCGAGCGCGTCCTCCGCGGAGCCGGTGGGCCAATTAATGCGTTCGCCAAGGCACCCAATGGCAAGCTGCTGGCGACGGCCGGCCGCGACAAGGTCGTGCGGCTATTCGACCCAGCCAGCGGTGAGACGATGCGAACGCTCGACGACGCCGAGGGGCCAGTGCGGGCGCTCGCGTTCACAGCCGACGGGACCAATCTCGTCGCGGCCGGCGACGACAAGACGGCTCGCATCTACGACGTGGCCTCCGGGCAACTGTTGCGCAAGATTCCCCACAGTGCCGCGATCCAGGCCGTAGCCGTGACCGAAGACGGCAAGACGCTCGCCCTCGCAGGTTCCGACGGCACGACGCGGCTCCGTGAGTTCGCCACGGGCCAGGCCGTCCTGACACTGACGAACCACTCGAAGGCCGCAACAAGCGTAGCATTCAGCCGCGACGGGCGGCGCGTCGCAGTCAGCGGCGCGGACGGCCGCCTGCGATTGTTCGATGCACGCACGGGAGCCGAGACCGCGTTTGCCGTCCGACCGGTCGCAACTCCCGGTGAGGCCTTTGCGCGCGGCTCCGTCCATCCCGGTTGCGTCGCGTACAACCGCTCCGGGCGGCGACTTGCCCTCGGAGCAGGCAGCGGCGAGATCGTGGTCATCGACACAACGACGATGGTGCCGATTAAGACTCTCGAAGGCCACGCCGGTCGCATCCACTGCCTCGCTTTCAGTCCCGACACCCGACGGCTGGCCAGCGCCGATGCGGACGGCGTCGTCAAACTCTGGGACGCTTTCACCGGCCTGGAAGTGTTGCGACTGCCAGCCCATACCGGCCCGATCTGTGGCATGGCGTGGAGCAACGACGGCAAGTCGCTATACACGGCTGGCGAGGATCGCCTCGTCAAAGTGTGGGACGGCAGTGTCGCCGAAACGAAGACACCCGCCGACGAGGACAGAGACGACAGGTGACATGCCGGCTCACGCCACCCGCCGAGGCCGGGTGCGGATATCGAACAGGCCGAAGATGTCGTCCTCGCTCAGGCCCAGCCGAGGCGGCGGGCCGTTGTTGGCAATGATCTCATCGAACAACTGCCGCTTCTTGTCGAGAACGTCCGCGATCCGCGTTTCGATCGTGTCCTGCGTCACGAAGCGCGTCACGAAGACCGGCTCCTTCTGTCCGATTCGGTGGGCACGGTTGATTGCCTGATCCTCGATGGCCGGGTTCCACCAGCGATCGAACAGAAAGACGTAGTTAGTGAACTGTAAGTTCAGGCCGACGCTGCCGGTGCCATAACTCATCAGCAGGACGTGTTGCGTCGGGTCGTTCTTGAAGCGGTCGAGGATGGGAATCCGCTGCGACTGCGGGATTGCTCCGTGATACTGGAGAGCCCCGTACGGCCCGAGCGACTCTGCGATCTTCTCCAGTGGATCGACCCACTGCGAAAAGACGATGGCCTTGCGACCGCTCTCGGCGACCTCGGCCACATCGGCGACGAGCCGTTCGAGCTTGGCGCTCTCGCCGGTGCGCGGGTCGAAGTTGCAGATTTGTTTGAGCCGCAGGACCAGTTCGAAGACGTGCTGGACGGTGAGCGTGCCGCCGAGATCGTTGAGGCGGATGACCCCGTCCTTCTCCGCTAGGTCGTACGCCTCGCGCTGCGCCGGCGTCAGCTCGAGGACGGCGTCGCGTATCGTTTTCGGCGGCATGTCGGTCAGGACCATCTCCTTGGTCCGGCGCAG
>CAZNSL010000260.1:0-1751 GCA_964574975.1 uncultured Alcaligenaceae bacterium
GCTCCTCGCGCGAACACGCCCCGGTCGCCCTGGCCGCGGCCGGCATCGCGGCCGTCGTCGCCGAGTTCTACGCCCGCATCTTCTTCCGCAACGCCGTCAACGGCGGCTACCTGGTGCCCTACGAGTGCTGCGACCGGCTGTGCGAGCGCGTCTGCACTGGCGACGAGGTGGAGGTGGACCAGGCCGGCTGCCGGCTGGTCAACCACACGACCGGCGAGACGTGGCCGCTCAACCCGCTCGGCGAGGTCGGCCCGATCGTCGAGGCCGGCGGGCTGTTCCCGTATGCGAAGAAGGTGGGGATGCTGGCGTAATGACTTGCCCAAGCCCGGCCAGGGCTGGCGTGGGCCGCCCCGTCTGGGCTTGGGCATGAAATGCCCGTCGCGACCGCCGCTTACCCCGCCTGCGACAGCCGGCTGACCTGTTCCAATAGCTCCTCGCTCAGTTCGCTCGTGCCCTTGCACTTCGGGTACTTGGTGCAGCCGAGGAAGTAGCTGCCGCCGCGCCCGCTCCGCAACTTCATCGGGCCGCCGCACTGGGGGCACGGCTGCTTGACCTCGATGTCCAACTCCGGCTTCTTCGCCGGGGCGGGCATCAGGGCCTTCACCTTCTCCTTCAACTCCTCCGGCAAGGGCTTCGCGTTGCGACCCGAGGGGTAGCCGCTGCACGACAGGAACGGGCCGCGCGGGCCTTTCTTCACCACCATCGGCTTGTTGCACTTCTCGCAGACGACGCCGGTGTCGATCGGCTTCACCGGGTTGCCGTTGGCGTCCACATCGAGGGCGTTCTTGCACTTCGGGTAGCCGGTGCAGGCCAGGAACGGACCGCGGCGGCCCTGTCGGATCACCATCGGCGAGCCGCACTTCTCGCACTTGTGTTCCGTCGGCTGGGCCGTCACCTGCGGCTTGCCGTCGTCCGACAGGTTCATCGTCGTCTTGCACTCGGGGTAGCCGGAACAACCGAGGAACGGGCCGCGGCGGCTCATGCGCTCGATCATCGGCTTGCCGCAGTTCGGGCAGACGTGTTCGGTCGCCTTCGGCTCCGGTCGCTCCGGCTCGCCTTCCTTCGGCTTGATGTACTTGCACGGCGGGTCGTTCTTCCAGCCGCTACAGCCGACGAAGCTGTTGCCGGTCTTGCGGCTGAACTGCACCACCAGCGGGCTGCCGCACTTCGGGCACGCCTCACCCGTCTCCTGGCCGCGGAGCGTGCCCATGTCGCCCTTGGCCTTCTCGAGCGCCTCCGAGAACGGGCCCCAGAATTCGTCGAGTACCGCCTCGTATTCGATCTCGCGCGAGGCGATCTGGTCGAGTTCCTCCTCCATGTGCGAGGTGAACTTCAGGTCCATCACCCGCGGGAAGTGCTGGATCAAGAGGTCCGTCACCGTCTTGCCGATCTCGGTGGCGTAGAACCGCCGGTCGCGCTGTTCGACGTAACCGCGCTGTTGGATCGTCGAAATGATGCTGGCGTAGGTCGACGGCCGGCCGATGCCTTCCTTTTCGAGCGATTTGACCAGCGACGCTTCGTTGAACCGCGGCGGCGGCTCGGTGAAGTGCTGGCTCGCGGTCAATTCCAGCTTGTCGAGTGGCTGCTTCGCTGCGAGCGGAGGGAGGAGGGCGTCCTCCTGCTTGCCGGGGGCCAGTACCTTGCGGAAGCCGTCGAACTTCAGGGTGCGGCCCTGGGCTTTGAAGAGGCCAATCCCCCTCGCTGGCGCGTCGGGCTCAATTGAGCCATTACCCCTCGCTGGCGCGTCGGGC
>CAZNSL010000260.1:1761-2572 GCA_964574975.1 uncultured Alcaligenaceae bacterium
CCCCCCCCCCCCCCCGCGGGGGGGGGCGCGGGCCCCACGACCCCCACCCCGCCGGGGGGGCCGTGGGGTCCGCCGCCCCCCCCCCCCCCCCCGCGAGGGGGGTCGCTTCAATCTCAACGTTGGTGACCGCGAAGACGGCCGGCGTCATCTGGCTAGCGACGAAGCGCTCGTAGATCAGCTTGTACAGCTTCAACTGGTCGCCGTGCAGGCCGAACGACGCGGCCCGCTGCGGCGTCATCGCCACGTCGGTCGGGCGGATCGCTTCGTGCGCCTCCTGCGCGCTCTTGCCCGATGCGTACGCATTCGGCTTGGCCGGCAGGTACTTGTCGCCGTAGGCCGTCTGGATGTGCCCGCGCACCGCCTGCAAGGCATCGTTGGAGACGCGCGTCGAGTCGGTACGCATGTAGGTGATGAGCGCCGTCAACCCTTCGCTGCCGAGTTCGATGCCCTCGTACAGCTTCTGCGCGGTCTGCATCGTCCGGCTGGCGCTGAAGTGCAGCCGCAACGACGCTTGCTGTTGCAGGGTCGAAGTCGTGAACGGGGCGTGCGGCCGCTGGGCCTGATCCTTCTGTTCGATCGAGCGTACGACGTACGTCGCGGTGTCGAGGACGGCCGCGATGCCGCGGGCGGTTTCCGCGTTGGTGGCGGCGAACTTCGCGCCGTTCCACTCGGCCAACTCCGCGGCGAACGCGCCCTCCGGCGGCACGCGCTTGCCGGCCGGCGAGCCGGGAGCGTCCGCGGCCGGAGGGGGCGCCGACGCCCGGCGCGGGCGCGCCCCGCGGGCCGTTGGCCGGTAGGCGGGGAAGGGGGT
>CAZNSL010000260.1:2582-6265 GCA_964574975.1 uncultured Alcaligenaceae bacterium
CGTTGGGTCCTATTCCGCGGGCCGCGTCCGCTCCCGGCTCACCTTTGCCATGACGACGGCGAAGGGCTTGGCGTCGAACTTCAGCGTACCCTGTGGCGCGAGCCACGCGCCGATCTTCCAGAACTCCTCCGGCTTGAACGCCTCGATCTCGCGCTCGCGCTCCACGATCAGCCGCACCGCCACCGACTGCACCCGGCCCGCCGACAGGCCGCGCGTTACCTTCTGGCCCAACAGGTTCGACAGCGGGTAGCCGACGACGCGATCCAATATCCGCCGAGCCTCCTGCGCCCGGACGCGGAAGGCGTCGATCTTGCCGGGGTGGGCGATGGCCTGCTGCACCGCCGAGCGCGTGATCTCGTTGAAGGCGATGCGGAAGGTGCGGTCCTCGTCGAGCTTCAGTTCGTCCTCGATGTGCCAGGCGATCGCCTCGCCCTCGCGGTCGGGGTCGGTCGCCAGGTAGATGTGGTTGGCCTTCGACGCCTCCTTCTTCAGTTCCGCGAGGATCTGCTTGGAGGTCTTGAACCGTCGGCCGCCCTTCGATTTGTCGTCCTTGTCCTCGACGACGTAGGTCGGCACCCAGCCATCGAGGTTGACGCCAGCGATCACCTCGCCGGGCTTGCGGCGGCGCGGCAGGTCGCGGACGTGGCCGTAACTGGCCAGGACGTGGTAGTTCGGGCCGAGGTACTTGTTGATCGTCTTCGCCTTGGCCGGCGACTCGACGATGACCAGGTCGTAGGTGCCCTTGCGCGCACCGGTGGCCGGCTGCTTCGCCGGGGCCGTCTTGGCGACCGCGGCCGTAGTCTTCGCGGTCGTCGCCTTCTTGGTCGGGGCGCGTTTGCGCGGCTTGGCGGTCGTCTCGGCCGCGTCGCCGGTCGGTTGCTTCTTGCGTGCGGGCACTGGCCAAATCCCCCGATGATGTCGGACGTTGTTGCTGCCTGTAGATTCGCTACAATCCCTGAATCGGGCTTAACCGGCCCGTTCACCCATACTATAAGGCTTGCCGCCTCGTCAAGTGGCGCGGCCCGGTCCGCCGCCAGGACGGCCGACGTAAGCTGAGGACCGCCAATGGCTTTCAACCCGTTCCACTCGCTCCGCAAGCACAGCAAGGTCGTGTTCGCTGGCTTGGTCGGCGTCGCCATGTTCAGCTTCGTGCTGTCGAGCGGGTACGGTGGTCGCGGCGACTTCTTCACCGAGGTCGGCAACCGCATCGGCATGGGCGGCAGCAACGCCCTCATCAGCGTCGACGGTACAGGGTACGACGGCCGACAAGTCCAGCACGTCCAGGTGCAACGGCTCCTCGCCAGCCGCTACATGGAGATTGCCACCGAACTCATCCGCAACAACCTCCTCGACCGGGCGATGAAGGGAGCCCCCAAGCTCGACCAGCAGACCAAGCCGATGGTCGACCAGATCGTGCAGGCTCGGCTCTACGCCCAGATGATCCCGCAGTTCGCCGAGCGCTATCGCTCGATGATCGTCGAGGGCGGCCCGTTCTACCGGAACTTCCTCCGCCAGGCCCGCGACCGAGCCGAGCGCGACAAGAAGCCCGACGATGTCGTCACCCTCGACGCCGTCGAGAAGATGATCGACTTCGACTCCCGACTGCTGTCGCGGACGCCCGGCGAGAGCTACTTCGGCGGCAAGATTCAGGACGACAAGGACTACGAGGAGACGTCCAACTTCCTGATGTGGCGGCATCAGGCCGACGAACTCGGTGTCGCGCTCAACGACGCCGATGTCGATGCGGCGATCCAACTCGAGTTGTTCGGCGAACTCGACGCCGCCACCGCGGCCCTGCTCAACAAGCACCTCCAGCAGCAGATGAAGTTCACGCCGGAGAACTTGCGCGACGCCCTGCGCGACGAGTTGCGGGTGCGCACGGCTCAATCGTCGTTGCTGGGCCTGTCGCAGCGGCTGCGGCGGTCGCTGCCGTACGTCAATACGCCCGAAGAGATGTGGGAGCTGTTCAAGGACGCTCGCACCTCGCTGAACGTCGGCGCGATCGCCGTGCCGGTCGAGCCGTATCTGGCCCAGGTGAAGGGCCAGCCATCCGAGGCCGACTTGAAGGCCCTGTTCGAGAAGTACAAGACGGTCGTGCCGTCGCCGGAGCGGGCCGAGCCGGCGTTCAAGGAGCCGCGACGCATCCAGGTCGAGTGGGTCGCTGGCGACGCGGACTCGGCGTTCTACAAGGAGGCGGCCCACCGGGTCGCGCCGATCACGCTCGCGGTCGCACAACTCGGCGGCGGTCTGATGGCCCTCGGCGGCAGCGATCCGGTCGGCGTTGCCGCCGCGGCCGCCGTCGCGACGCCGATCGCCTTCGCCGACGCGCCGCTCTACCAGGAGTTCGACGTCTACCGCTCCCGCGTGCCCGGCTGGTCGAGCACGATGGCCGTGCTGCACGATACATCGATCTTGCGGCCCGAGAACATCGCCATGCTGGTCGGCGGGTCGGTCGGGGCCGGCGGCACTGGCGCACCGGCGGCCGTGTCCGGCATACTAGCCTTGGAGGCCCGCGCGACGGTGCGCGAAATCCGCGACCGGGCCAAGGTCGGGGCGACGGCGATCCTGACGGCGGCCCTGGACCCGATCCCATTGGGCGTGGACGGGCTGCTCTCGGCGGACACGCCGAAACCGCTGACGCTCGAGGCGCTCCGCCCCCAACTCCAGGCCAAGGTGCGGGAGGAATTCGCCAAGAAGCTGCTGGCCGGCGACGCGGTCGTCTTCGAGCGCGAAGTGACCCGGCTGGGCAAGGAACGCGACGCGGCGGCGACCGTCAAGAAGTACGTCGACGAGTTTGTCAAGACGCGCGGTTGGCAGCGCGGCGCGTCGACGCAGCCGCGCGATGTCTTCAACATCATCGACGACCCCGGCCTGGCGAAGCTCAAGGAGACCTATGCCAAGGGCCACGGCGGGCAGGACCTGCTGTTGCGCGACTTCGGCGGCTACTTCTTCCGCACGGAGGGGACGTACGCGCCGGTGCCGTACCCGGCCGGGTTCGGCGACGACAAGAAGTACTTCGTCTGGCGTACCGAGGACCGCTCCGAACGCACCCCGCAGTTCGCGGCCGCCAAGCCGCTCGTTGAAGCGGCGTGGAAGAAGCAGGAGGCGCGTAAGTTGGCCAAGGCCGAGGCCGAACGCATCGCCGGATTGGCGAAGGGCAAGAGCGAGCGCGAGCTGCGCGACCTGGCGGCCCAGGCCGGCAACCGCGAGTTCCTCAAGCTCGGTCCGATGGCCGGCCGCATGCCGGTGTTGAACCCGACGCCGGGCCAGGGCCGGCAGTACACGGCCTACCAGGTGCCGTCCAACCTGATCGCCTACCCCGGCACCGCCCTGGTCGAGGACCTGCTCAAGCTGCGCAAGGACGCCGTCGGCGCAACGACCGTGACCAGCGACCAGCCGCAGACGCACTACTATGCCGCCACGCTGCTGACCCGCGACGAACCGCTTCAGGACGAGTTCCGCACCGCCTACGCCAACTCGATGACGACGGCCGCCGAGTTCGACGGCCTCTTGCTGGAACTGTCGGTGGACGGCATCCGCAAGTACCGCAACGAGTTGCTCAAGCAGTTGCGGGAGGAGTCGAAGGTGACGGTGAACCTAAAGCGCGACGCGACGCAGGAAGGTCAGTGACGCCGCGAGCCGGGTCAAACAGGGGGGAGCGGGCGGGGCGGGCACCCAAGGGG
>CAZNSL010000260.1:6275-7478 GCA_964574975.1 uncultured Alcaligenaceae bacterium
GACGGTGACGGTGACCCTCCCGCGCGACGCCCCGCCGGACGGCCGGGGCCCCCGCGCGCCGCGTCACCGCGGCGCGCGCTTCGGCGCCCGCCTCGAAGACTCGGCTCGCGGCGTCACGCGGATGCCCTTTGCAGCACGCTTGCGCCACGCTATACCATTGGGATACTCGCACACACACATTTCGTCGTCTGGAGACCTGCCCCTATGGGCGAACCGCAGATCGATTTGAAGGCCCTGCTCGTCGAACACGAGGACTGCGACGCCGGGACCGTGCAGAAGCTGCGCAACGGGCTGGCCCAGGGTGGCGGGCAGTTCAAGGCCCTCCGCGAGGTCACCGACACCCTGGCCAAGAAGCTCGACGCCGGCACCGGCAACCCGAAGAAGCTGCACCTCAAGCAAGGCATCGCGTTCTTCTTCCTCGGCTACATGGAGAAGGCGGCCGAACACCTCAAGCACGCCGACACCGCGCTAGGCGCGTTCTACCTCGGCCGGGCGCTCGCCTCCCGCGGCGACTTCGACGCCGCCCTCAAGGCGTTCGAGAAGGCCGAGAAGCTCGGATACACGCCCAGCACCGTTCGGCTGCAGAAGGCCGGCGTCTACCTGAAGCAGGGCGAGACGAAAGAGGTCAAGTCGCTGCTCGACGCCGCCAAGAAGGAGGGGCTGGAGAGCCACTCGGCCGAGTTCCACTTCCAGACGGCTGGCCTGCACCACGTCGAGGGCGACAAGCTGACGGCCATCAAGCACCTGGAGCGGGCCGTCGAACTCGACCCGGCGCACACCGGGGCGCTCTTCCAGCTCGGCTACGTCAACGACCTGGCCGGTAACGACGACGAGGCGATCGGCTACTACGAGCGCTGCCTGAAGCACCCGCCGGTCCACCTCGGCGCGGTCAACAACCTCGGCGTCCTGTACGAGGACAACGAGCGCTACGACAAGGCCGCCGACTGCTACAACCGCCTCCTGAAGGCCGACCCGACCGACGACCGCGCCCGCCTCTACTGCAAGGACGCCGAAGCGTCGCTGTCGATGTACTACACGGGCGACGACGAGGGCGGCTACGGGCGGTTCAGCCAGGTCATGGAGGTGCCCGTCACGGACTTCGAGCTATCGGTGCGGGCGCGCAACTGCCTGAAGAAGCTCGGCATCAGCACCCTCGGCGACCTGACCCGCGTCAAGGAAACGGACCTGCTATCGAGCAAGAAC
>CAZNSL010000261.1:0-5116 GCA_964574975.1 uncultured Alcaligenaceae bacterium
GGCTACCGCGACGTGCCGCACCTGCTCGCCGACACCGATCTCGCGAGTTTGCGCCGCCGCGACGACTACGCCGCCCTGCTGTGGGACTTGGCCGACGCGTCCGGGGCCGAGAAGCGGTAGAATGCCAACATCGCCCTACGCCGACGAATCGGAGACATCGTGAACGACCTGACCTTGGAATCCCTTGCCGAGCGGCTCGCCGCGCTCGAACGCAAAGTCGCTGCCCTCACCCCCAACGTCGTGCCACCGGCCCGCGATTGGCGCAGCGTCGTCGGCATCTCCGAGGAAACCGAGTTCAGCCGGCAGTGGCTCGCGGAGATGACCACTCGCCGCGACGCCGAGCGCGCCGCTGCGCTCGCCGGGGACGAGCTGTGATCCTTCTCGACACCGATCACCTCACCGTCCTACGGTTCCGCGGCAGTCCGCGGGCGGCGGCCCTCGTCGCGCGCCTGGACACGGCTGCCGAACTGCCCGTCGGCACCACCGTCGTCAACGTCGAGGAGGCGATGCGCGGCTGGATGAGCGCCATCGCCAAGGAGCGACAGGTTCATCGCCAGACGTTCGCCTACCGCGAGTTGGCCGACCTGTTCGCGTTTTTCGCCGGCTTCCCCATCGTCCTGTTCGACGAAGCCGCGGCCAATCGCTTCACCGTCCTCAAGGCAATCCCGGTTCGCATCGGCACGAGGGACTTGAAGGTGTCCGCCGTTGCGCTGGCGACGAATTCGCTCTTGCTGACGGCAAACCGCCGCGACTTCGAGCAGGTGCCCGGTTTGCGGTTCGAGAACTGGCTGGATTGACCGTACGACCGGCCCTTTGCACGTCGGCCCGCGGCCGCTACGATGGGCGCGACCCGCCCCCCGCCGCCGCAAGGGCCACGACCCGTGACCGCCGACCGCGACCTGCTCCTCGGACTCTTCGCCGTCCAGCTCGACTTCGTCAGCCGCGACGCCTTCATCGACGCCCTGAACGCCTGGCAGTTCGACAAGGCCGCCCCGCTCGGCGACCTGCTGCGCGACGGCGGTCACCTGTCGCCGGGGCGGCGTAAACTACTCGACGCCCTCGTCGACGAACACCTTCAGCAACATGGCGGCGACCCGCACAAGAGCCTCGCCGCGCTGGCGTCGGCGGAGTCGGTGCTGCGGCAGAGCCTCACCGCCATCGGCGACGACGACGTACAGCGTACTTTGAAGCAAGTCCACGACGGCCCCGTGCGGGCCGCCGCGATGCCGGGACCGGCCGCGGGCCGTTACCGCATCCTGCGGCCGCACGCCAAGGGCGGGCTGGGTGAAGTCTTCATCGCCGAGGATACCGAACTCGGCCGGCAGGTCGCGCTCAAGGAGATTCTGGGCCGCCACGCCCGCGATGCGTCCAGTCGCGCCCGGTTCGTCCTGGAGGCGGAGATCACCGGCGGGCTGGAACACCCCGGCATCGTGCCGGTCTACGGCCTCGGAGCGTACCCCGACGGTCGGCCGTACTATGCGATGCGCTTCATCAAGGGCGACAACCTCAAGGACGCGATCCGGCGGTTTCATCATCCCGATGCCAGCCCAGAGCACCAGCGACGGGACGAACAACCCGTCGCTGGCGCTCCGGGCTGGCCGGGGTTTGCATCCCTCGCTTTCCGCGAGTTGCTGGGCCGCTTCGTGGACGTGTGCAACGCGGTGGCCTACGCGCACTCGCGCGGTGTGCTGCACCGCGACATCAAGCCCGGCAACGTCATGCTCGGCCAGTTCGGCGAAACCCTCCTCGTCGACTGGGGGCTCGCCAAGGTCCAGGCCGGCCCCGAGCGCGAGCGGCCGGACGACACGGCCGAGACCGCCTTCCAGCCGCGCTCCGGCATCGACTCGTCGGTCACGATCGTCGGCCAAGCGCTGGGCACGCCGGCGTACATGTCGCCGGAGCAGGCCGACGGCCGGATCGACGACCTCGGTCCCGCGACCGATGTCTACTCCCTCGGCGCGACGCTCTACGAACTGCTCACGGGCCAGATACCGTTCTCGGCACGCGACGTTCACGAACTGCTCGCCGCGGTGAAGGCCGGCCGGTTCCCGCCACCGCGGGCCGTGCAGCCTGCGGTGCCGCCGGCTCTGGAGGCCGTGTGCCTGAAGGCGATGGCCCTGAAGCCGGCCGACCGCTATGCCGAGGCTCTGGACGTGGCCAAGGAGATCGAGCGCTTCCTGGCCGACGAGCCGGTGGCGGCGTACCCGGAGCCGGCTGGCGTGCGTCTGCGCCGCTGGACGCGCCGCCACGCGCGTCTGGTGACGGGCGTGGCGGCGGCGTGCGCGGTCGGGCTGTTGGCGCTGGGCGTGGTGGCGTGGCAGGCCGAGCGGTCGCGGCGAGCCGTCACCGCCGAGCGCGACGTGGCCCGCGAGCAGAAGCGACGGACGCGGGCCGCCCTCGATGCGATGCTCTCCGAGGAGATGATCGAGCGGCTCAAAACGCAACAAGGTCTGACGGGCGGGCAGCGCGAGTTCTTGCGGGCGGCGCTCGGCTACTACAAGGAGTTCGCGGCCGAGGCGGCGACGGAGGAAGAAGGCCGCAAACTCGTGGCCGACGCGCACACTCGCGTCGCCATCCTGCTGGACGCCCTCGGCGAGCGGGCGGCCGCGGAGGCGGAGTACCGCACCGCCGCCGCCGTGCTGGAATCGCTCGTGAGCGTCGCCCCGCGGAACGCCGACTACCGCCGCGACCTCGCCGCCGGGCGGACGAACCTCGGCACGGCACTGTTGCGCCTCGGCCGCCACGCCGAAGCGGAGTCTGCGTATCGCGCCGCGCTCGCCGACTACGACAAGCTGGCGGCCGACCACCCCGCGGTAGCAGCCCATCGCCTCGCCCTCGCCCGCACCCGCAACAACCTCGGTGCCCTCTACAAAAGCGTCGGCCGGCGGGCCGAAGCCGAGGCCGAGTACCGTGCTGCCCTGGCGATCCGCGAACGGCTCGCGGCCGACAATCCGCAGAACGCCGACTCCCGCCGCGACCTGGCCGCCAGCCACAACAACCTCGGCCTGCTGCTCGCCGATGGCGGCCGTCGTGCCGACGCCGCGGCCGAGTACCGGGCCGCGCGGACGATCCAGGAGGCGTTGGTCGCCGAGTTCCCCGCGGTGGCCGACTACCGCAGCGACCTGGCCAACAGCCACCACAGCCTCGGCGTCTTGCTCGCCGGCCTGCGCCAGTGGGCCGACGCCGAGGCGGCGTATCGCGCGGCCGTGGCTCTCCGCGCGGCGCTGGCCGAGGAGTTCCCCGCGGTGCCCGACTATCGCAACGCCCTGGCGAGTACCCAGAACAACCTCGGTTTGCTCCTGGCCGGCCTCCGGAAGCAGCCACAGGCGGAGGCGGCCCATCGCGCCGCGCTGGCCCTGCGGCAGAAGCTGGCGGACGACTTCCCCGCCGTGCCCGATTACCGCAGTGACCTGGCCCAGAGCCGCATTAACCTGGGCAACCTGCTGATCGCGGCCGGCAAGCTGGACGAGGCGGAGGCGGAGTACCGCGCGGCCGTGGCGGTCCTGGAGCGGCTGGCGGCCGAGTTTCCGTCCGTACCCGTGTACCGCGAGAACCTGGCCGTCACCCATCTGGGCCGCGGCGCGCGGCGGGCGCGGGCAGGCCAGTGGGCGGAGGCGGCAGCGGCGTTCAAGCCGGCCGTCGAACTGCTGACGCGCTTGGCCGCGGACCACCCGGACGTGCCAGCGCATCGGCTGCGGCTGGCGGCGACGATCCCCGTCCTGGCCGAGGCCCAGGCCCGCTTCGGTGACGCGGCCGGTGCGGCGGCAACGGTCGACAGGTTGCTGGCCAAGGGGCCTTCCGCCGGCGTGTTGTACGACTGCGCGTGCGTGCTGGCGGTGGCGTCGGCGGCGACGAGCAACTCGGACGCGGCGGCGCACGCGGCGCGAGCAGTGGAGCTGTTGCGCCAGTCGTTCGTCGGCGGCCACCGCGACCTGGCCAACACGCTCAAGGACGCGGACCTCGCGAGCTTGCGCCGCCGCGACGACTACGCAGCGCTGATGTGGGATTTGGCCGACGGCCTTCCGCGGTGACTCGCAGCTTCACTTCGCGACTTGGGGCGACTCGCGCTCGAACTGGAGTTCACCCAGTGTTGGACTTGCCGTAAGTCCTTGCGGTTGAGAATCCCCTGGAATTCCTGGATCGGGTGGCGCACCCCTGGGGAAGGTCCGCCCAGCTCGGGTGAATCGCCGTTAGCGGGGCCGGCCCGGCAGGAGCCGAACCGCCTGCGCCCTGGAATCGCCGTAACCCCAAGGTGGCGGCCTGATCCGGGCCTCGGCAACACTGGGTGAACTCCAGGCGCTCGAATCCTTGCATTCGCGGCGGGGGCGGTTATGATGGGGCGCGAAATCCCATCCCCCAGCCCGAGGCCCAGCCCATGTCCGCAAATCGCAGCGTGCTGTTCGGCATCCTCGCCGTCCAGCTCGACTTCGTCAACCGGGACGCCCTGACGGCCGCCCTGAACGCCTGGCGACTCGACAAGGCCCGGCCGCTCGGCGACATCTTGCGCGAGCGCGGCGACCTGTCGGCGGGTCGCCTGCAACTGCTCGACGCACTGGTCGCCGAACACCTGCGGCAGCACGGCGACGACCCGAAGCAAAGTCTGGCCGCTCTGTCGTCGGTCGAAGACGGGTTGCGACAGTCCCTGGCTCAGGTGCCGGACACGGCCGTGCAACAGACGCTCGCGCATTTGACCGGGTCGCCCGCCCCCGGCACATTGGCCTACCCCCCACAGTCGGGCGCGGCGGGTGGCGAGGCGTCGGGCCTGCGCTACCGCATCCTGCGACCGCACGCGCACGGCGGACTCGGCGAGGTGTACGTCGCCGAGGACCTCGAAGTCGGCCGGAACGTGGCACTGAAGGAAATCCAGACCCGTTGGGCCGACGACGCCACCAGCCGAGACAGGTTCGTGCGCGAGGCCGAGATCACCGGCGGGCTGGAACATCCCGGCATCGTGCCGGTCTACGGCCTAGGCACCTACAGCGACGGCCGGCCGTTCTACGCGATGCGCTTCATCCAGGGCGACAACCTTCTCGACGCGCTGCGGCGGTTTCACGATCCGGCGAGCCGGGAGCGTCAGCGACCGGAGCGTTGCCCAAAAACGGAAACAGAACATCCC
>CAZNSL010000261.1:5126-7477 GCA_964574975.1 uncultured Alcaligenaceae bacterium
CGCTCCCGGCTCGCCCAGTTTCGGCTCGCTTGCCTTCCGCGACCTGCTCCGACGGTTCATCGACGTGTGCAACGCCGTCGCCTACGCCCATTCGCGCGGTGTGTTGCACCGGGACCTGAAGCCCGGTAACGTCATGCTCGGCCAGTACGGCGAGACGCTCGTCGTCGACTGGGGACTTGCCAAGGCGACCGGGCGAGCCGGGAACGTCAGCGACCGGAGCGACGACGCAACACTGCACCCGCGCTCCGGCGGCGACTCGTCGGCGACTGTCGCGGGGCAGGCGCTGGGCACACCGGCGTACATGTCGCCGGAACAGGCCGATGGCCGGCTCGCGGACCTCGGCCCCGCGACCGACGTGTACTCGCTCGGTGCGACGCTCTACGAACTGCTCGCGGGCAAGGTCCCGTTCGCGGGCCGCACCGTCACCGAACTGCTCGACGCGGTCAAGGCCGGCCGCTTCCCCGCGCCGCGAGCGGTGCAGCCGGCGGTGCCGGCGGCGTTGGAAGCCGTGTGCCTGAAGGCGATGGCGCTCGAACCGGCAAACCGCTACCCGTCGGCGTTGGCCCTGGCGCGCGAGGTCGAACGCTTCCTGGCCGACGAGCCGGTGGCGGCGTACCCGGAGCCGGTCGGGGTGCGACTGCGGCGCTGGGTGCGACGGCACGCCCGGCTCGTGACGGGCATCGCCGCCGCGCTAGCGGTGACGGCGGTCGGGTCGGGTCTGTTGGCGTGGCAGCGCGAGCGGGCGCGAGAGGCAGTCGCGGCGAAGGAAGCGGAGACGGCGCGGGAACGAGACGCGGCCCGCGAGCAGAAACGGCGCACGCGGGCGGCGTTGGACACGATGACATCGGCGGAGATGGTCGAGCGTCTCGGGTCGCAGAAGGTGTTGACCGCCGGCCAGCGGGCGTTCTTGCAGACGGCGTTGGGTTACTACAAGGAGTTCGCGGCCGAGGCGGCGACGGAGGAAGAAGGCCGCAAGCTGGAGGCCGACGCCCACTCTCGCGTTGGAAACTTGCTCCAAACCCTCGGGCAGCGAGCGGAGGCGGAGGCGGCCTACCGCGCTGCTCTGGCGCTGCGGGAGCGGCTGGCCACCGACAACCTCGCCGTACCCGAGTATCGCCGCGAACTGGCCAACAGCCACAACAGCCTCGGTCTACTGCTCGTCGGCTTGGGTAAGCGGACGGAGGCGGAGGCGGCCTACCGCGCCGCGTTGGTGGTGCAGGAGCGGCTAGCCGCTGACTACCCCGCTGTGCCCGCGTACCGACAAGAATTCGCCCGGAGTCACAACAATCTGGGCATCCTGCTCGCCAGCATGGGCAAGCGCGCGGAGGCGGAATCGGCTTACCGCGCTGCCCTGGCGGAGCAAGTGCGGCTGGTCGCCGACCACCCCGCCGTGCCTGCGTACCGCCGGGACTTGTCCTGGGGACACAACAATCTGGGCCGCCTGCTACGCGTCCAGGGCAAGCGGGCGGAGGCGGAAGCAGAGTACCGCGCTGCCCTGGCTCTGAGGGAGCGGCTGGCCGCCGACGACCCCGCCGTCCCCGTCTACCACTTCGACTTGGCCGTGATCCATCAAAACCTGGGCAACCTGCTCCGCGAACTGGGCAAGCGGTCGGAAGCGGAGACGGCCTACCGCGCGGCCCTGACCGTCCAGGAGCGGCTGGTCGCCGAACATCCCGCCGTGCCGGAGTATCGCCACGAACTGGCGGTGAGCCACAACAACCGCGGTACTGTACTCCACGAACTGGGCCGGCGGGAGGAGGCGGCGATGGCCTACCGCGCCGCGTTGGCGGTGCGGGAGCGGCTGGCCGCCGAACATCCCGCCGTGCCCGAGTACCGCCGCGAACTGGCCAACAGCCACAACAACCTGGGTAACCTGCTCCGCGCCCTGGGCAAGGGAGCGGAGGCGGAGGCAGCTTTCCGTGCGGCTCTGGCCGTCAAAGAGCGGCTGGTTGCCGACCAGCCCGCCGTGCCCGAGTACCGCCGCGAAGTAGCCGGCATCTACTACAACCTGGGGCTCCTGCTCAGCGACCTTGGCCGGCGGGCCGAGGCCGAAGCAGCTTTCCGTACCGCTCTGGGACTCAACCAAAAGCTCGCGTCCGATCACCCGGATGTGCCGACCTATCGCGATGATTTGGAAAACGTGGCGCTCGGGTTGAGTATCCTCTTGCTCAACGACGGCAAAGTGACGGACGCCGTGGCGACGGCCGGACGCATCACTAGCGGCACCGCGTCGTCCGCCGAGACGCTCTACAACTGCGCCTGCGTCTTCGCCCTGGCCGCCGCCGCGGCGAACAACCCCGACGCCGACGCCCACTCCGCCCGCGCCGTCGAGCGATTGCTGAAAGACATCG
>CAZNSL010000262.1:0-7462 GCA_964574975.1 uncultured Alcaligenaceae bacterium
GGGGCCTCCGCCGTGGGGGCGGTCCCGCCGGGCGTGGGGGGGGGGTGCGCCCCGGGGGGGGCCCCCCCCCCGGGCCCCCCCCGCCCCCGGCTCGCCATTTTTGGTACGCTAAGGTGATGAGTCGGTCCTTCACTTTCCTGGGCACCGGCACCTCGACCGGAGTGCCGTGCCTGGGTTGCGACTGTTCCGTCTGCCGCTCGCCCGACCCCCGCAACAAGCGCAACCGGGCCGCCGCCGTCGTCCACACCGACCGCGGCACCCTCCTTATCGACACGCCGCCGGAGTTGCGCCTGTCGATGCTGGCCGCCAACGTACCGGTCGCCCACGCCGTCCTGTACACGCACTACCACGCCGACCACCTCTTCGGCCTCGACGACCTGCGGCAGTTCCCGCGCCAGCTCAACGGCCCGGTGCCGGTTTACTGCGCCGAGGACGTGGAGGCGGTGATCCGCACAACCTTCCCGTACATCTTTCCGGGGCCGCACGGCGAGCCGGCCAGCTATGTGCCGAAGCTGGAGTTCCACCGCATTGTCGGCGGGCAGTTGTTCCACGTCCTGGGCCAGAACGTGCTGCCGATCCCGCTGGTCCACGCGCACTTCCGCGTCCTCGGTTTCCGCCTCGGCGACTTGGCGTACTGCACCGACGTGAATCGCGTGCCGGAGGGCAGCCTGCCTTTTCTCGACGGGTTGAAGGTGCTGGTCGTGGACGCCCTGCGCTACCGCCCGCACCCAGCCCACTTCAGTCTGAACGAGGCGTTGGAACTGGTGGCGAAGCTGAAGCCAGAGCGGGCGTACCTGACGCACCTGTCGCACGAGTTCGACCATGCGGCAGTAGAGCGCGACCTGCCACCGCACGTCCGCCTCGGCTACGACGGGCTGACGTTCGAGTTCTGAGCCGCCGGCGGATTCGTTGCATGGTTTCGGTGAGGGGTCGTGCAACGCATTTGCGTTGCATGCAACGAATGCAACGAATGCCTTGCACCGGCCGCGGCGGCGGGTACGATGGGGCGCACGTCCCGCCCCCGCAACGCTCGGAGGGCTACGGCCCATGTCCGCCGACCGCAACTTTCTCTTCGGCATCCTCGCGGTGCAGCTCGACTTCATATCGCAAGATGCCCTGATGGGCGGCATGCACGCCTGGCAACTGGACAAGGCTCGGCCGCTCGGCGACATCCTGCGCGACCGCGGCGACTTGTTGCCCGGCCGGCTGCAACTGCTGGAAGCCTTGGTCGCCGAACACTTGCGGCAACACGGCGACGACCCGACGCAGAGTCTGTCCGCCCTGTCGTCGGTGGAGCCGATCAAACGGACGCTCGAGTGGCTGGCCGACGCCGGCGGCCAGGGGAC
The DNA here is from genome assembly GCA_964574975.1 of uncultured Alcaligenaceae bacterium. Lineage (GTDB taxonomy): Bacteria > Planctomycetota > Planctomycetia > Gemmatales > Gemmataceae > JAXMAS01. The sequence goes on from CAZNSL010000262.1 coordinate 1,347, forward strand.
GCTACCGCAGGTTGGGGCGAACGCCGGATCGAACGACACTCCGTCGCCCGTGGCGACCAGTGTGCGCTACCGCATCCTGCGACCGCATGCCCGCGGCGGTCTCGGCGAGGTGTACGTCGCCGAAGACACCGAGTTTGGCCGACACGTTGCGCTGAAAGAGATTCAGGACCGGTGGGCCGATCACGCCGATAGCCGCGGGCGGTTCGTCCTCGAGGCAGAGATCACGGGGGGGTTGGAACACCCGGGCATCGTGCCGGTGTATGGGCTGGGGACGTATTCGGACGGGCGGCCGTTCTACGCCATGCGCTTCATCCAGGGCGACAATCTCCAAGAGACGATCAAGCGGTTCCACGACCCGGCGAGCGGGGTCGCGTCAGCGCCCCGTGAAACGTCCGAACCCGGGGCGCTGACGCAGCCCCGCTCGCCAAACTTCGCGTCGCTGGAGTTCCGCGACCTGGTGCGGCGCTTCGTGGACGTGTGCAACGCGGTGGCGTACGCCCATTCGCGCGGCGTGTTGCACCGCGACCTGAAGCCCGGCAACGTCATGCTCGGACGGTACGGCGAGACGCTCGTCGTCGACTGGGGCCTCGCCAAGGCGACCGGGCGAGCCGGGAGCGTCAGCGACCGGAGTGACGGCCCGTTACTCCAGCCGCGCTCTGGTGGCGACTCGTCGGCGACGGTCGCGGGCCAGGCGCTGGGCACGCCGGCATACATGTCGCCCGAGCAAGCGGCCGGCCGCCTCGCCGACCTCGGCCCGGCCACCGATGTCTACTCGCTCGGCGCGACCCTGTACGAACTGCTGACCGGCCGGGTGCCGATAACCGGCAGCTCCGTCGGGGAGCTGCTGGAGGCGGTCCAGGCCGGCCGGTTCCCGCCGCCGCGGGCGGTGCGCGCCGCCGTGCCGGCGGCGCTGGAAGCGGTTTGTCTCAAGGCGATGGCCTTGCGGCCGGGCGAACGTTACGGCTCGGCGCTGGAGCTGGCCGCCGACCTGGACCGCTGGCTGGCCGACGAGCCGGTATCGGCGTACCGCGAGCCGCGCCGCGAGCGGTTGCGCCGCTGGCTGCGGAAGCACCGCACGGCGAGCGCTGTCGTGGCGGTCGGCCTCGTAGCCGCGAGCGGGCTGTTCGCGTCGGTCGCTCTGCTCACGGAAGTCGCCCGGCGCCGGTCGGAGACCGAGCAGGCCGAAACCGCCCGCCAGCGCGGGCGGGCGGAAGGCAACCTCCGCAAGGTCGCGGTGGCCATCGACCGAATGCTGACCCGCGTCGGCGACGAGCGGTTGGCGAAGGTGCCGCACTTCGACGCCGAGCGGCGGGCGATCCTGACCGACGCCATCGCCCTCTACCGCGAGCTGTCGGATGAGAACGACGCCGATCCGGTCGTGCGCCGGGAGACCGCGCGGGCGCAGGTCCGCCTCGGCCGCTTGCACTACCTGCTCGGCAACCTCGCCGAAGCGCGCGACGTCTTCGAGCGCGCGCGGGTGGCCCTTGCGGCGATCGAGGCCGAGTCGGGGTCGACGCTCGAACTCCGCACGGACCTGGCTCGCGCCAACGACGGATTTGCCATCGCCGTCCTGCGACTGGCCGACGACCGCGGCATCGAAGAGGACTTGCTCCCGTTCGCCCGCACCGACCGCCGGCGGGGCTTTCCCGCCGGCCGGCAGGTGGGCAGCCTGTCGGCGGACCACCGCACCGCGTCGGAGCACTTCCAGCGGTCGCTGGCGATCTGGCAGTCGTTGATCGCGGAGGATCCGAGCAACGTCGAGTACCGCGGCGAACTGGCCACGGTCAGTTACCGCCTGGCGTGCGCGTACGCGTGGGGCCGGCAGCCGGCCGAGGGCGAGCGCCAGTTCGAGCGGACGGTCGGCTACCTGGCCGATTTCGTGCGTGCCGCTCCGAGCCTGCCGAAGGCGCGGGCGAAACTCGGCAGTGCCCACATGAGTTGCGGTGCCCACTACCTCCGCTCGGGGCAGTGGGCCGCGGCCGACGCGCACTACCGCGCCGGCCTGGTCCAGGAGGAACGGTTGGCCGACGAACGACACGCCGTCCTGGAGGACCTCGGCGAACGCGCCTACGCCCTGCACGCGCTTGGGCTGCTGGCCCACTGGCGCGGCGACGCTGGCGGCGCGATCGGCCGAACGCGGCGGGCGCTCGCCGAGCGCCGGCAAATGGCGGCGGACCACCCGCTGCGGGCCGAGTTGGTCCGCGATGTCCAGCGGTCGCGCATGAACCTGGGCTACATCCTCGCGGCGCCCGGTCGACCGGCGGACGGGTTGGCCGAGCTGTCGCCGCTGGCCGACGAACTGACCGCGGAGGTGCGGGCGAAGGCCGACGACGACACGGCCCGCCTATTCCTCGGTTACGCCGAGCGCGGCCGGGCCGAAGTGCTGGCCCGACTGGGCCGGACCGCCGACGCCCGCACGGCGTGGGCGCGGGCCGCCGAGTTCACCGCCCCGCGCGACCGGCCGATCCTGGCCCTTGAAACGGCGCTCGCCCTGGGCGACGACGTGTCGGCCGCGCTGGCCGAACTGACGGAACCGGACCTGAAGGCGGAAGCGGCGTGCCTGGTAGTCCAGGCGAATGGCGACGCCGCGATGGCGATGGCTCTGTTGCGGTCGGCTACCCGGGCCGGCAACCTCGGGCCGTTGCGGCTGCCCGACCCCGGCTACCGCGATGAACTCGCGCCGCTGCGCGGCCGGGCGGACTACGCCGAGCTGGTGTGGGCCGTGGCCGATGGGGTATCGCGCTAGTTCATCCGCGGCGAGCCGGGAGCGTGAGCGACCGAAGTCGGAAAAACTCCGGCCGCTCACGCCCCCGGCTCGCCGAGCCGACTGATGCCCGCCCCGCCCCGCGGTCGATCCTCCTAGCGGCACCGGATTCGCACCGCCGGCCGCGGGAGGCTGTCATGCGCCGCACACTCGTCATCCTCCTCGTACTCGCCGCGCCTGCACTCGCGCAGAAACCCAACGACGTGCTGCTCAACGTCGGTCTCGATGACGTTAACCTCGGCGAATTCGTCAAGGCCCTCAATGTCAAGCTACCCGTCGAAATCGACGGCCGCGGATCCGTCCACGTCAAGGGTATCGTCCCGCTCGACAGCCCCGGCGATGTCAAAACCTACCGCTTCGATGGCACCATCGACCTTAAGACCCTCACCTTCGACCACTTCGAATTGCGGAACGTCAAGGCGACGCTCAAGCTCGCCGACGGCGTGCTGACCCTCGAAAGCCTGACGGCCGAAGTCGGCATCACCGGGCGGCTTGCCGGCCGCGGCGAACTGCCGCTCGACACGACGAAATCGGGCCGGCTCGACCTGACTCTCGCGGCCATCGACATGGGCCAGGTGGCGAAACTGTTGCGCTCGCCGATACCGTTCGAAGGTGTTGCGTCGGGCACCGTGGCACTGGCGCTACCGCCCGCCGAGGCAGACGGCACCCGCCCGATCACCGGCGACGTGAACCTTGCATCGCAGCGGCTGCTGGTCCGCGGCGTACCGGCTCGCAAGCTCCGGGCCGATGTGAAGTATCGGGCCGGCGTCGCCGACTACACGCTCAAGGGTGAGGCCCTCGGCGGCACCTTCGAGATCGAAGGCAAATACCCGTCGTCGGCCGGCGACCAGGGCCGCATCCGAATCGAGGGCGTTCGTCTCGGCCGGCTGGCCGCGGCGGCCGGCTACCGCAACCTCGCACCACTGCATGGCCGCGTGGATGGGACACTCGACTGGCGCGATGGCAGCGGCCGCGGCCGGGTGGCGTTGACGCGACTGCGCTGGGCCGACAAGCTCATCGCCGAGGAGGTGCGGGCCGACCTGTCCGTGGTCAACGGTGAATTGCGCATCCGCGAGATCGTCGCCCCGCTCGGCGGTGGCGGCCTGCGCGGGCTGGTCGTGATCGGCCTGCAACCGGGCCGGCCGCGCTACCTCGACCTGACTGTCGACGGTGCGAACCTCGGGCCGCTCCTCACGCCGTTCTTCGACGGGACGCCGCCGGTCGAAGGGTCGGCACACCTCCAGATCCGCGGCCGGCTCGGCGAGCCGATGCAGGGCAGCGGTTCGCTATCGTTGGCGCGCGGCCGCATCTACGGCGTCGGCGTACGTGAGGCACACCTGCCGTTCACCTGGCACTGGTCGGAGGCCGGGGCCGAGCTGCGGGCGACCGATGCGACCGCCCAGATCGGCCACGGCCGGGCGACGGGGGAACTGACCGTGGCGCTGGGAGTCCACTCGCGGCTCGATGGCCGGGTGCGCTTCCTCAACGTGGACCTGCGCGAAGCGGTCGGGGCGCTGCGCGAGAGCCGCACGGTCAGCGGGTTGCTGACGGGCCGGCTAGCGTTTCAGAGCCACGACCTGCGCTCGGCCGACAACCTGACGGCGACGCTAGAAGCGACGCTCGCGGAAGCGCAGCCGTTCGACCTGCCGGTGCTGCAACAGATCGCGCCGTTCGTGATCCCCGGCCGGCCGCGGACATCGACGTTCGAGACGGGTGACGTGCGGGCAAGTCTGACGCGCGGTATCGTGCGCGTGCAGCGATTGGCCCTCAACGGCAGTCTGGCACGGATGTACGTTGAGGGCACGGTGACGCTGGCAAAGCGGCTGGACCTGAACGTCGTGGCGGCGACGAACTTGCGGGCGCTGCCGCCGGGCGTGGCCGAGCGGTTCGGCCTCGTCTCCGGGTTGCCGCTGACGCCGGCGCAGCTCATCGGGCTGAACAACGCGCTGGCGGGGTTTACGGTGCGGCTGCACGTCGGCGGCACGATCGCCGTGCCGTCAATCCAGGTGGACACGGCGGCTCTGATCCGCGAGGTAGCGCTGCGGTATCTCTTGTTGGCGGCGCTGTGACTCGCCGGAAAGCATCGAAGTTGCCGGAAGCCAAGGCCCTGCGCGGCTCATGAGTGACCCATCGAACGGGCCGACGCCCCCGCGTATCTTGACGGTGTTGCTCCCCGCACGACCACGGACTCCTACCATGCCGGCCGCACCGTTCGCACAGTTCGCCGTCCACCTTCGGCCCGAGGACAACGTCGCCGTCGCCGCGAAGCCGCTCGGCCCCGGTTTCGAACTCGACCACGCCGGGCGCACCGTCGTCCTCGGCGGTCGAGTGGGACTGGGGCACAAGTTCGCCATCCGCGACATCGAAGCCGGCGAGGCGGTCCTCAAGTATGGCCAGACCATCGGCTTCGCCAGTGCCGACATCCCGGCCGGCGGTCACGTCCACGTCCACAACATTCGCGCCGACGCCTTCGAGCGCGACTACGCATTCGGAAGCGAATGCCCGCCGCCGCCGGTTTACCCGGGGGCTGACGTCCCCGGCTCGCCGGAATGCCGATTCTTCGACGGCTACGACCGCGGCGATGGGCGCTACGGCACCCGCAACTACCTGGCGATCATCAGCACCGTCAATTGCTCGGCCAGCACGTCGAAGTACATCGCCGATCGCATCCGCGCCAGTGGCATCCTGAACCGCTTCCCGAACGTGGACGGCGTGTTGCCGATCGTCCACAAGGCAGGTTGCGCGATGCAGTACGGCGGCGACGACCACAAACAACTCGACCGCACGCTCGCCGGGTTCGCCCGGCACCCGAACGTCGGGGCGTATCTCTTGATCGGCCTCGGTTGCGAGACCGGGCAGGCGATGCACCTCATCGAAGGCGAGCAACTCATTCAACTCGACGGCTCGCGGCGGCCGCCGACGGTGTTGAGCATCCAGGAGTGCGGCGGCATCGCCCGGACGGTGGACGCCGGAGTCCGGGCCGTCGCCGATTTGCTGCCGCGGGTCAACGACGTGCGGCGCACCCGGCTGCCGGCGAAGCACCTGATCCTGGGCACCAACTGCGGCGGCTCCGACGGCAACTCCGGCGTCACGGCCAACCCGGCCCTCGGCGTCGCATCGGACTTGCTCGTGCAGCAAGGTGGCGCGTCGATCCTCGGCGAAACGCCCGAAATCTACGGGGCCGAACACCTGCTGACGCGTCGGGCCGTCAGCCGCGAAGTCGGCGAGAAACTGGTCGAGCGCATCCGGTGGTGGGAGTGGTACACCGGCGTGTTCGGCACCGAGATCAACAACAACCCGTCGCCCGGTAACAAGGAGGGCGGGCTGACGACCATCTACGAGAAGTCGCTGG
>CAZNSL010000263.1:0-7459 GCA_964574975.1 uncultured Alcaligenaceae bacterium
GATGTCAACAACCCGGACAACACAGTCACCGACACCGACATCGACCACCACTTCTGGGCCGACCCCAAGATTCAGATCGTCAAGCTGACCAACGGCACCGACAACGACGCGGCCCCCGGCCTCTTGGTTCCGGTCGGTACCCCGATCACCTGGACCTACGTCGTTACGGCCGTCGGCAGCAACGAACCGATCGAGATCGTCGTCGTGACGGACGACAACGGCACTCCGGGTAACGCCGGGGACGATTTCATCGTGTCGAACTTCGTCGGCGGCGACACCGACAACGATGCCCTGTTGGACCCCGGCGAGACCTGGACCTATACCGCCGCGGGCGGACCGGCCATCGCCGGGCAATACACCAACAACGCGACGGTCGACGGCGAAGGCCATCTCTCCAACATCCCGGTGACGGCCGAGAACCCCGACAACTATTACGGACAGAGTCCCGGCATCGACATCGAGAAGACGACGAACGGCCCCACCAACGCCAACTCGACGGCCCCGGACTACGACAACGAGGACGCTCCCAATGGTCCCGGCGTGCCGGTGCTGACCCCCGGTTCGACTGTCACCTGGACCTACAAGGTCACCAACACCGGCAGCCTACCGTATCCGTTCGGCGATGTCGCGATCGTCGACGACAACGGTACGCCGGGCAACACCTCCGACGATCTGAGTACCACCGGCGGCCAGATCGCGTTCTTCAGCGTTCAGTCCGGCAACTCGGATAACGTCCTCGATCCGGGAGAGGTGTGGCTGTATCAGGCCACGGGAACCGTGCAAACTCTGGCGACCACCACCGGGTCGTCCACCGTCGTCGATTTCTCGCACAGCGGCGGGTCCGTCAACGGCGCGGTCGGCAACATCCGCACGTTTGCCGCGGGGGGCGTGTCGGTGAACGCCAGTGCCTTCAGCAAGTCGGGCAGCACCTGGGCGGAAGCCTACCTCGGCCGCTTCTCCGGCGGGTTGGGCGTCACGGACACCGGCGAAGACGGGAGTAACAACTCGCACACCGTCGACAACATCGGCCGCGACAACTACATCCTCTTCGAATTCTCCGAGAGCGTGGTGATCGACGCGGCGTACCTGGGATACGTCTCCGGCGACAGCGACTTGACGATATGGATCGGCACCATCCCCAACGCCTTCGCGAACCATCAGACGCTCAGCGATGCCTTGCTCGCCAGCCTCGGCTTTACCGAGGTGAATCTGGGTGGGTCCAACCCGCGCTCGGCGAACCTCAACTCCGGAAACCTGGCCGGGAACGTACTCGTTATCGCGGCCAAGACAGATGATTGCAACGACAGGTTCAAGGTCGATTCGCTGACGTTCGAGAAAACGCAGTCGGGCCTCTACGAGAACCTGGCCACCGTTACGGTCCCCGGTGCGACTGACGGCGACTACAGCCACGACACGAACCCGTCGGCACCCGAGGGCGAAATTCGCGGGACGAAGTACCGCGACGTGAGCGGCAACGGCCTGAACCTGACCGCCGGCCCGAACTCGCCGGCGGACGTGCCGATGGCTGGGGTCAAAATCTACCTCGACTTCGACAACGATGGAAGCTGGGACGGCAACGAGCCGTACCGACTGACCGATGTTAACGGCAATTACTCGTTCACCGGCCTGGCCCCCGGCGACTACATCGTCCGCGAAGTAGTCCCGGCCGGGTTCGTCCGAACCGGACCGGCCACCACGGACAAGTACACGGTGAGCTTGACCGGCGGCGCGGTTGTGACGGGGCGCGACTTCGCCAACGCCGAGAAGTGCAATGCGTGTACTATCACGTGCGTGTCGTTCAAGGTCGTCCATTCGAACGGCACCTGGACGACCGTCAGCGATCTGCGCGGAAACACGCGGCAGGGGGACGTGATCAAGGTGACGTTCACCGTCAACGCATCGGCCGGCCAAACGCACGACGTGACTTTCGTCAGCTACACCGCTCCGTCGTCGAGTTTCAACGCGAACACGGCCAGCCAGCAGGAGATTTACGACCTGGATACAGGCTCGTTCGGCCCCGGCACCCACACCCTGACGGTGTCCGTCCCGAACAGCTACTACCAGGTGGACTTCGTGTGCGGGCTGGCCATCGACCAGCTCGGGCCGGCCGGTAGCAACATCTTCTACACCCCGCAGGGCCGGCTGGAGAGCGCCGACAACGGCGGAACCCGGGCGTACGGGCCGAACCAGGTCACCGGGCAATTCGCAACGGTCGGGTTCTGGAAGTCCACCAACGGCCAAACGGTGATCAAGTCGCTCGACGGCGGTTACAGCCACACGGAGTTGGGGCATTGGTTGGCGACGACGTTCCCGACTCTGTTCGGGGCGTCCAACCAGTACACCGGTGCCGACCTGGCCGGAAAGACGAACTCGCAGATCGCCACCATTTTCCGCAACCTTTCGACCAGCACGACAATCAAGACGACCTACGCCCAGGCGTTCGCCGCCGCCCTGGGGATCTACGCCGACACCCGCTCGCTCGGGGGCCAATCGTTGATCGACAACGGCAACGCCCTCAAGTACGGGATCAACACCTCGCTGGCCGGCGGCGGTGTCAGCGAGTTCTCGATCGGAAGCAGCACGGCCGCGTTCCCCGACCTCGGAGCGACCCCGACCGTTCTCGAGATCCTCCAGACGGTGGATGCCAATTTCAGCCCCGCGACCGGGAAGTTCTACGGCGGCAACTCGTCGATAACGACCGCTGCCAACAACGTCCTCAACGGGATCAATACGGGCGGCGACATCGCCTTGGTAACGTCGGGCACGGGTGCCATCGCCGACGACCAACCGTTGGCGACCACCCTTCACCCCATGAAGACCGGGACGATCGTCGTTGCGGTGGATCCGCTCACCGGCGGATTGGTCGCGGGCGGGGAGCGGATCGATTCCGCGATCGCGTCCCTGAACGCCTCGCTCGCCGCCGAAGGCGTCACCCTGGTGCAGGTCCCGGCCAGCCCGGGTGTGGAAGCGGACGTCTATCTACACTTCGCGGCCACCAGCGCCATCGGCGGGGTCGCGGACGGCGTTCTCGGCGTTGCCCAGGCTGGCGGGGAGGTCACGATCGTCGTGGGCTGGGACTACTACTTCGGCGGCGACCCCGCTGGCATCGGGGTGAACCAGTACGATTTCGAGACGGTGGTCGTTCACGAACTGAGCCACGCTCTCGATCTGGGGCACAGCACGGACGCGAACTCCGTCATGTACCCCTCCCTCGGGACCGCCCAGTCGCGGCGGCAGTTGACCGCGGCCGACCTGGCTGTGATCGAGGATGCCCACGACGGCAGCCTCGAACCGCTCCGGGCCACCCGCTCGACGTTGGGATTGCCCAGCGGCCCGCGCGGGGCAGCGGTCGCGGTCGCTCCGGCCGCGAGCGCGTTGGTCGCCGGCCCGGTCGGCACGCCAATTGCCCGTACCCCACGCGCGACTGAGGCACCGCCGGCGTTCTACTTGCAGGCAGTGGCCAACGCTGAGATCAACCGGGCTTACGGCGACATCCTCGAACCGATCGCGGCCGTCGGGCGCGAAGCGACGGTCTCGATGCGGCGAAACGGCCTGGCAACCTTCGACGATGCGCTGCTTGCCCGCCGCGCCCGGGACGGTGAATCGACCGGCGAGGCGGTCATGCACGGCTGCTGTCTCGACGGTCGGGACGGCGCAGACACCCACACGGATTGGCAGGGTCTGAAGCTGTGACCGAGGTCGAACCGCGGTCCAGAGACGGTGAAGCCGCGGGCCGGGACGACCCGGCCCGCGGCCGAACGGAGTACGGCGTGCAGGTCATTCTCAGTTTCGATGTGGAAGAACACGATCGGATCGAGGCTGCCGCCGGTCTCGTCGTGCCCGAATCGCTCAAGGCCCACTACCGCGAGCGGCTCGCCCCGCCGACGGAGTGGCTGCTCGGCGAACTGGAGCGGCACGGGGCGAAGGCCACTTTCTTCGTGGTCGGGCAGATCGCCGGCCACTCGCCGCAACTGGTGAAGGCGATCCACAGGGCCGGTCACGAGGTTGCCAGCCACGGTTGGGACCACCGGCGCGTTGCCGTCATGACGCCCGCGGAGTTCGCCGAGGACATTCGCAAGAGCAAGGACGCCCTCGAACAGGTGACGGGCGAGGCCATCGTCGGCTACCGCGCCCCGACGTTCAGCATCGGTCCGCGGACGCCGTGGGCCATCGACGTGCTGGCCGAGGCGGGTATGACGTACGATTCGTCGATCTACCCGGTGCGGCACGACCGCTACGGAGTGCCGCACGCGCCGCGCGGGCCGTTCCGCGTCCGCGGCGAGTCGAGCGAGTTGCTGGAACTGCCACCCGCGACGTGGCGGGTCGGTGGCGCGAACGTACCGATGGGCGGGGGCGGCTACTTTCGGCTGTTCCCGCTGGCCTTCACCGAGCGGGCGATCCGGCAGACGGCGCGGGACTCGAATCCTCACGTAGCGACGCTGTATTTTCACCCGTGGGAATTCGATCCGAGTCAGGCGCAATTGCCGTTGGGTCGGGTCAGTGGATTCCGCACCTACGTCGGCGTCAGCCGCACGCGTCGCCGGCTCAGCACGCTTCTCGGACGCCATCATTTTACCCGAGCCGTGGATGTCGCTGCACGGCTCGGACCGCGGGACCACGAACTGATGACGTTTGCTCTGGCCCGTGGTGTCTGTCCGCCCGTCGCCTCGGCATCCACTTCTGCCGACCGGTGTTAATGAACCACGGATGGGTGTCAACATCGGTTTACAGTGCGATTGACACCTCGACGAATACTTCGCCACATCGACGTCGATTCCAACCCGCACTGTATTGCGTCTCCGTATCCGAACAATTCCTACTGGCTTCACGGCCCGCGGATTGCATATCCGATTCGTGGGAGTGCGGCTGCGCACTTATCTTCTTTATCCGGCTATCGTCCTTCGACGGGAGGGTTCGATGATCTGCATTCGCTCCTGGGCTGCAAGCATCATGTTACTCGCGTGTGTCGCCGTCCTCGGCACGACATCATCCGCCCATGCCCATCTACGCCTTGCCATCGAACGAGTGCCAGCACTTGGCGGGGTCGGCTCGAACGCCGTCGTCCCGATGCCTGGGTCGAATGGCGAGCCTGCGAATCCTTCGTACATCGGTTTGGCTGTGGACCAACCCGGCGGAACCTTTGCCGTCGCCCAGCACCCGACCCTCACGTTGCAGAGTTGGGCGAAGCCGAATGCGATACAAGTGCTCGGACGAAGCCAGGGCACGTCGATCGGTCGGTCGCTGGACGTGCCATCGTTCTCGACGCGTTCCCCGGCTGCTCCGCAATCTGGCTTTGCCGGCCGCTCGGTTTCGCACTTACTGATGCCCGAATTGGACGTGGGCCCGATCGACAGGGTATTCGATGGAGCCGAACGGCCGACAACGACGAACCCCGAACCGGCGACAGGCGTGTCGGCCTTGGTGGGGTTATCGCTCGTCGGCCTCCTGAAACGCGGGCGTCGAAAGCGCCCGACTGTGTGAGCGGTCCAACGACATCGAATGCGCCAGGGCATTCGCGCTGTGGTTGGCTCGCCACGCAGCAACTGACATCGCCGCGGTTACGACGAGATGGGTATCGCCATGCGCAAGCGCCTCAACCTGCGTTTTATCGGGTACGCCTCCGCGGCTCTCGCCATTCTTGGTGTGGGCGTCCATTTCCTGCACGCCTACCAGGTGGGTCGCAACTCGGACGTGCTGCTCATCCAGGCCGATCGGGCCGAGAAGAACGGTGAATTGCTGAAGGCCGCCAACCACCTGAACTTGTACCTCGGCATCAAACCGGGAGATGTCGCTGTCCAGGCTCGCTACGGCTTACTGCTGGCCGACGAGAAGTTGGCCAACTCCCCGCGGGCCAAGCTACGGGCCTTACTGGCGCTCGATAAAGCCCTGCTCGGGCAGCCGGAACGGCACGACTTGCGCCGCCGCGTCGTCGAGTTGTCGATCGACCTCCGGCGGTTCACGAACGCCCGCAACGACATCGAAAAGTACCTCCTCCCCAACGCTTCCAACGACACTGACCGGGGCGAACTCGAAGTCCTCATCGCCCGCTGCGACGACGCCACCGGCAAGTACCCGGAAGCCCGCCGATGGTACGAACTCGCGGTCAAGCACGCCCCCACGAACGCCGAGGCCGCCGGCGGCCTTGCAAACCTGCTCCGCAGCCACGCCGACCAGGTCCTCCGTCCGCAGGAGAAGGAGACGCGAGCGCAACTCGTCGAGAAGGCGGACAAAGCGATCGACGATTACGTCAAAGCCGCTAACTCGGCCAGCGCGTACCTGACTCGTGCCGGCTACCGACGCAAGTTCGCGCCGGCCGACAAGGCCGCCGTCGCCGCCGACGTGGCTGCGGCCCGCGAGCGCGACCCGGACGCGGCCGACGCACTCCTCGCCGCCGCGGAGCTGGAGCTCAATGCACAGCACTACGACGCGGCCCGGCAGTTGTTGCAGCGCGGCATCGAGCGGCACCCGCAAGAATGGGCGCTGTACCGGTTGCTCGCTCGCACGGAGGTGGCGGCGAAGCAACCCGGCGCGGCTCTGAAGGCCGTCCAGGCGGGTCTCGAGAAATCACCCGGGCAGGCCGACCTCTTGTTGGAGTTGGTCGAATTGACGGTCAACGCCGGCGACGAGGAGGGAACAAAAGAAGCCCTGGAACAGCTCGGCCGCGCGGGCTTCCCGCCCGCCGCGCAGGACGTGTTCCGTGCCCGGCTCGCCATCGCCGCCGGCCGCTGGCTCGATGCGGTGCGGCTGCTGGAGCAATCGGCCGGCACGCTGGCGGCCCTCGCAACGGACGCGGGCGGGAAGGGGGCCTTCGGGCCATTCGCACTCCAGAGCGCTCTTTTGCTGGGCCAATGCTACGAGCAAACCGGCGACAACGACCACGCCCTGGCGGCGTACAAGCGGGCCATCGTGCAGGACCCGCAGTCGATCCCCGGCCGGTTCGGGCAGGCGCGCGTTCTGGCAGCCCTTCGCCAAACGGACCTCGCGATCGACCAGTACCGGCAGGCGATCGCCCTGTACCAGCGAGCGGTCCCACCCCAGTCGCCGCCGGCGTTCGTCTGGCTCGAGATTGCGAAACTCACCCTGGCGAAACAAATGCCCCTGTCGGAGCAAGAGCGCGACTGGGCCGCGGTCGCTCGGGCCTTGCGTCAGGTGCAACTCCTGCAGCCGCCGCTGCCCGAGGCGGACGTGTTAGCGGCCGACGTGGAGGCGCTACAAGGGCGGTTCAAGCAGGCGCGGGACGACCTGGCCCGCAAATACGGCGACGCGGCGACCCGGCCGGTCGCAGTCTGGGTCGCGCTGGCGGTGCTCGACCAGCGCCTGGGCCGCGACGGCCTCGCCGTCCTGACCGAGGCCGAGACGCACATCGACGCACGGGCCTCAGCAGCCAAATCCGGTGAGGAGTCGGCCGCCCGCGACCGGACCGAGTTGGACTTGGCCAAGGTGCGCATCCTGGCCGGCC
>CAZNSL010000264.1:0-5600 GCA_964574975.1 uncultured Alcaligenaceae bacterium
CCAGAAACCGTCGAATTGATGATCTCGAAAATGCCGTCGTCGCCGACGTACGATCCACCGCCGTTACCGCCGGCCGAGTTACCGGAGATCGTGCTGTTGATAATCCTGGCGGTCGGCTGTGGGTTGTTGGAGGTGATAACGTCGATGCCGCCGCCGACACCGGTTACCGTATTGTTGCTGATCACGCACCCGATGATGGTAATGTTCTCGACCCGGCAGCTAATACCACCGCCCCGATCCGCATTGCCACCGGTGATGGTCAGTCCCGTGAAACTGACGTTGATCAAGTTCGCGCCGTTCCCGTCATCGACATTGAAGATCCGGAAGTTTGTCGCGGCGCCCGCGTCGCGCTGAACTGTCAGTGTGCTTGCTCCGGACCCGACGATGTTGGTGCTTCCGGAGATCGTCGGCAGGGCCGTCAACAGCGAGATCGTGCCGGTCAATCCCGACGCGTCGATCGTGTCGATGCCGGCCGCGGCGTTCGCCGCGGTGATCGCCGCGCGAAGCGTATTCGGGCCGTTGTCGGCCACGCTGCTAACGACGAAGGTGGCGGGTACGACCCGCTCTTCCATCCACTCCAGCCGTCGGATCAAGGCGGCTGGCTTGCGTTGCACGGAGCGATCCGCTCGACGCTTCGTTGTCCACCAGCGCTTGGATGTAGTCACGGTGTACTCCCCCCGATTGAACACGTTGAAGGAACTAGATGGACCGGGCGAAGCCGACCGCGACAGCATGCGAGGTGCAAGGCGGAATTCGGCTTCGACCGCTGAGCCGGAGTCTATGCCACACCGATGGGGGATTCAACTAAAAAGTGTCCAAAATTCTGAACGGCCGCCCGTAGGATCGAAGACCGCGGAACGACTCCACCAGACGAACTGCAAACTCAGCGTCGCTCGGCGCGCACAGCAGCGGGGTTGCGGTTGACGCCTGCAACGGGTCGGCGTATCGTCCGTCCGCCCCGGAGGGCCACCCGTGCGCCGACGTTCCATCCTCGCTTTGGTCTTCATCCTGACCAGTTTCGTCCTCAGCGCTGGGACCGCGCTGGCCCTCTTGCTTCACCACGTCCCCACCTTTTACCGAGAAAATGCTGTCGCTGCGGGTTCGGGCCGCGAGTGCCAGTCGCGCGAGTGCGAGCGGCGCGCCCAAGAGGTCTGGAACACGATGGAGAACGGCCTGCCGTGGGAGCAGCAGTTCCTCCAGGCCGAACTCAATAGCTACCTCCAACACGACGAGTCGCACACCATCGGCGGCCTCGTCGAATTGCCGGAGGCCGTCAGCGACGTGCGCGTCGCTTTCGACGACGACCTGATCCGCGTCGGCTTCCGCTACGGCCACGACCGGTGGAGTTCCGTGATCTCGGTCGACTTTCGCGTTTGGCTCGTCGCCAAGAAACCGAACGTCGTCGCCCTGGAACTCGTCTCGTTCCGCGCCGGAGCGATCCCGCTCGGCACGCAGGTCATGCTCGACTACGTCTCGGAGGCTGCCCGGCACCTGAATATCGACGTGACCTGGTATCGCAACCACGGCCATCCGGTGGCGCTGTTGCAGCTCCAGGCGAACCAGCCGCGACCGACGATCGTGCTGCGACGACTCGAAGTGAAGGCCGGGCGGCTGATCGTGGCCGGCAGTCGGCCGAACGAACCGGGTCAGCCGACGGAGTGAACGAATTGGAGCCTCACGCTCGCGGCTCCGATTACTTTCGCTCCGCCACCAACGTCTTTGCGATTCCGGCTCCGCGGGCCGCATCCATCACGGCCATCACGACGCCGTACTCCACGTCGGGCGTCGCGTCGAGCAGGAGCAGCACCTTCTTCGAGTCGTGTACGCGCTTCGACAGTTCCGCGTCCAGGTTCTCCAGAGCGACCGGCGTCGACTCGATCGTCAGAACCGGCTTGCCGCCGGTCGAGCGGACCGTGACCAGGATCATCGACTCCTTCACCTGGTCGGATTTCACGACGACGGGGCGCGCCGCTTTCTTTGCCTCGGCCGACTGGCCCGGCATGTCCAGCACCTTGCGGATCGTTTCGTAGCTAGCCGTCAGGATGAAGAAGATGAGCAGCACCAGCGCCACGTCGATCAGCGGGTTCATGTCGAGGCGCGTCTCGTCCTCGAGGTGCTTGCGCGGCGGTGGTTCGACATCGGCAGCGGCCTCGGCGAAGCGCGGGTGGTCCTCCAGCGCCGACCAGCCGGCCTCACCGTCACCGCGGACCTCGTCGGTCGGCTCCCAACGGCCATCGGCCAGACCGGCGGCGACTTCGGCGGAGCTCAGGCCGGCGACGGATCGCGGCGAGCCTTCGTGGCGGATCGCGAACGTCATGACGACCTCTCGCTGACCTCGGCCTTAATCTCGGTCACGCCGCCCGGCCCGCGCAGCTTCTCGACTTCCGCCGTCAGCACCTGCACCGCTCCGAACGGAAGGCCGCGATGGCCGGCGATGCGCACGGGTACTCCACGCATCTTCTTCACCTCGACCTTGAGACGCTCGACCACCTGCGCGAGCGTCAGGCTGCGGTCTTCGTCCTTGGCGGGAGCATTGCCGGTGCCGATGGAGTAGACAGCTGCACCGTCCGGTCCCTTGTCCGCGCCGAGCCAGATCGCGTCGGAGCCGGTCGTCAGTTGCGAGCCGTGGTACAGGGTCGGCGTTTCGATGTCGGCCCCACTGATGGCCACGGTCGCCGTCATCATGAAGAAGATCAGCAGCACCAGGCTGATGTCGATGAGCGGGATCATGTCCACATCGTCGTCATCGTCGTCGTAGCGCCGACGAATGGGCAGCGCCGCCATGTGGACCGGCTCGAACGCTTCGGCCGCGTCGTCGGCCGACCGCGGTTCAGCCGACGGCAGGAACGCCGCGAAGGCGCGGGCCTCGCCAACCGATTTCCACTCGCCCTGACCGGACGGGCGGACCTTGTCGTCGGCCGTCACGCGGCCTTGCTGGAGCCAGTCGGTCAGTACGTCGAACGGCACGGCGCGGTAGACGCGTTGCGACGTGAGCAACCAAACGTCGAAACCTGTCGCCTTGTTCGCCACAGCCACGTCCCTACGCCACGCCACGGGCGCCCTCGCCCTTGCGCTGGTTCTGGAGCATCACGAGCAGCTTCTGCGCGGCACTCTGCATCTTCAGCTCGTAGCGGGCGATCCAGTCCTTGAACAGGACGTGCGAGAAGACGAGCGGGATCGCCGTGATCAGGCCGAGTGCCGTTGCAAATAGTGCGAGGCCGATGGCGGCACCGGACTTGGCGATGCCACCGGCCGACGTCTGCTGACTGATCTCGCTGAATGTGTTGATCATCGACACGACCGTGCCCAGTAGGCCGACCATCGTGGCGATCTTGGCGATGGCCAGGATCGGGGCAAGGAGGAAGTTGAGGTCGGGAAGGATTTCCAACTCGATGACGCTTGCCATCGCCCGGCGCATCGCGGCCGTGCCCTGCGACCGCGTCTCCAGACCGGCAGCGTAGAGTTGCCGGGCGACGACGCCGCGCTGGGTCTTGCAGAATTCGAGCGCCTTCTCCGGGCCGTCGGCATCGAGAACTTGTTGGAACTTCGGCAGGAAGACGTTGAGGTCGGTCTTCGCGTCCTTGTTGAGGAGGATGCGCCAGACGACCAACGTGATGGCGGCGAACGACATCAGGAACATCGGGACGGCGAAGTACCAGTCGTTGGTGACGAAGTTGAGGAAGGCCGTCATCGGGACGTTCCGTACGGGAGCGATGGGGCGACGTGCGTTAGCTTCGCACAGGCCGGGATTTCGGGCAAGGCCGAGTCACCGCATCCTCCGGCCACAGGTCCCACGAGAAACGTGCCGCACCGAGTCATCCGGCGCATCGGGCGACGACCACGCGCGGAATACCGTCCCCGTCTTTCAGCGTCGCCTCGTGAACGAATCCGCCCACACGGCCAAGCCGGGAACCGGTCACGTCGGCCTGACCGACACCGACTTCGAGCATCAGCCAACCACCGGGCGATAGATGGACCGCTGCCCCGGCCAGGACGCGTTCGATGATCGCGAAGCCGTCGGCCCCACCGTCGAGCGCCAGTCGCGGCTCGTGGTCGCGCACGTCCTTCGCAAGCCCGGCAATGTCGCCGACGGGGATGTACGGCGGGTTGCTCAACACCGCGTCGAACGACTCGCCGACGACCGCTCCGTATAGGTCGCCCTGCCGGAACTCGACGCGGTCGGCGACGCCATTGACCGCGGCGTTGCACCGCGCCACCGCGAGGGCCGCGTCGCTCACATCCACGGCGACGACCGTAGCTCCCTTGTGGCGTGCGGCCACGCTTACGGCGATGCAGCCGGAACCGGTGCCGATGTCCAGGACGCGCGGCGTCGCCATTCCCTTCAACCTGTCGAGGGCAGCCAGAACGAGGGTTTCGGTGGCCGGTCGCGGAATGAGTACGTCCGGCGTCACCGCAAAATCGAGTTTGAAGAACTCCTTGCGGCCGACGAGGTGAGCCACCGGCGCGCCGGCTACGCGCCTTTGCACCATCTCGCGGAACCGCGCCCGTACGGCGTCGTCGGCGACCTCGTCGGATCGAACGTAGAGTTGGATCCGCTCGCAGCCGAGAGCGTGGGCCAGCAGCACCTGCGCGTCCAAGAGCGGCGTCTCGACGCCCTTGCCGGCCAGGAAGTCCTTCGTCCAGGCGAGCAGCGCGCCGACCGTCCAAACCTGTGCGTCCGCGCTCATGGGGTTGCCTGGAGCCGCTGCTGCTTGTCGAAGTCCTTGAGCGCTCGGATCAATTCGTCCAGGTCGCCGGCGATGACGGCATCGAGCTTGTACAGCGTCAGGTTGATGCGGTGGTCGGTGAGGCGGTTCTGCGGAAAGTTGTAGGTGCGGATGCGCTCGTTGCGGTCGCCGGAGCCGATCTGATTCCGCCGCGCCTCAGCCCGCTCGCGGTGCAGCTTCGCTTGCTGTTGCTCGTAGACGCGAGTGCGTAGCACGCGCATCGCTCGGTCGTAGTTCTTGTGTTGGCTCCGTTCGTCCTGACACTTGATCTCCATCTCGTCCGGCGTGCCCTTCTTGTACCAGATGCGAACGGCACTCTCCGTCTTGTTGACGTGTTGCCCGCCCGCGCCGCCGGCCCGCATCTTCTCCCACTCGATGTCCGCTTCCTTGATCTCGACCTGGACCTGATCCGGTTCCGGCAGCACGGCCACGGTCGCAGCGGAGGTGTGGATGCGACCTTGCGTTTCGGTCTTGGGGACGCGCTGGACGCGGTGCCCACCGCTCTCGTAGCGAAGGTCGCGGAAACAATCCTCGCCGCTAACGCCGAAGACGACTTCCTTGAAGCCTCCCATTTCGCCGGGGCTGAACGAAATCTCCTCGATCCGCCAACCGCGCGAGCGCGCGTAGTACGAGTACATGCCGTACAGGTCGCCGGCGAACAGAGCCGCTTCGTCGCCGCCTGTGCCGGCGCGGATTTCCATAATGATGCGGTCGAAGTCTTCGCCCGGATCGACGAGCAGCAAGTCTTCGAGCTTGCCGCGCAAATCCGCGACCCGGGTGTCGAGGGCCTTGACCTCCTCCTCGGCGTAGGAACGCATCTCCGGGTCCGTCTCGGCGACGAGCATCGAGGCGGCGGTGGCTGCCTCGTCGGTC
>CAZNSL010000264.1:5610-7455 GCA_964574975.1 uncultured Alcaligenaceae bacterium
CTCCAGGTACGGCCGGACGGTCTTGGCGAGGCTGCCGTGCTCCTTGGCGGCGGCGGCGTAGCGCTGATGGTCGGTGACGACGGCCGGGTCGGCAAGTTGCCGCTCCAGTTCGCGGAACCGCGCCAGCGGTTTGTCGAATGCGGCCCAGGACATGAACGGCGGTTCCGTAACGTGAGGTCGATCCGTGAATTGTATGGCGCGGCCCAAGGGCCGGGCTACGCCGGAAGTACCTCGACGCCCAACAGCGTGAAGTCGTCCGGCTGTTGCTCGGCCGCAAGGAGTTGCTGACTGACGCGCTCCACGAACGGCCCGACCGGCAAATCGCGGTGTTCCACGGCCGCGCCGATTAGCCCATCCGGCGTGTGGGCTGGCCCCACCGACGGCACGCCGTCCGTGTAAACGATCAGCTTGTCGCCCGGCCCGAGCCTGCGGTCGATAGCTGGGTACTCTGCCTCGAAGACGCCGAGCAGGGTGCCAGGTGTCTGCCACAATTCCGGCTGCCCCGATTGCGGCAGATAGACCGGGTGCGGGTGGGCGGCCCGGGCGAACTGGAACTCGCCGTCGCGACAGTTGAGTAGTCCGTAAACCATCGTGATGAACGGCAGATCCGGCAACCCTTGGGCGATCAGATCGCGGTTGAGGCGCGCCAGAACCTCATGGGGTGGCACCAGCCGGTACGTGCTGCCGTTCACCTCCTTCGGATGCACGGCCTTCTTGAGAAAGATGGTCAGCAGGCTGGCGGGCAGGCCGTGGCCCATCGCATCGGCAACGTAAAAGCCGACGTGCTGCTCGTCGAGGCGGAATACGTCGTAGAAGTCGCCGCCCACCTGCCCGCACGGCCGGTAGCTCACCGCGAAACGAACGGAGCCGACCGCGGGCAGCGAGCGCGGTAGGAAGCTCGCTTGCAACTGGCGAGCGAGTTTCAAGTCGAGGTCGATTTGCTGGTACGCTTGTTGCAACTGTTTGCTGACCAGTTGCGAATCGGTAGCGCGGGCGAGCCATTGACCGCGGGCCTGCTGCCACCGCTCGAACACCCGAACCTGGGCGGCGAATTCACTCGCCGGGGCACTGGCCGCCACCACGGCGTCCGCTCCGGCCGCGAAACCGCGCAGGCGCGTCTCTTGACCGGCGTCGGGCGCGACGTAAAGGACCAGCGGGCGGGCGTCGAGGGTGCGCAGGCTCAGGCGGCGACAGATGTCGAGAACGCTTGGCCCATCCCGGCCATCCAAGACAACGGCGGAGTACGCGGTTAACTCGTCCGGCAGCCGATCCGGTGAGGCCGGCACGGCGGCAACGCGACCGAGCGCAGCAACCCATTCGGCGATGATGTTGTCGTCGAAGCTGGCGAGTAACACGGGGGTTACGGCGTCGGCCGCCATGACTCCTCCTCCGAATCGCCCTACGATACGCGCTGGAACCGCCCGTCGCAAGGGCGACCAGACCAAACCGGGGCGATGACATGCCGATTGCCAGCATCTTCTACGTCAGTCCGGCCGGCAACGCCCTCCCGACGTCGCCGCTGGCCGGCGACATCTGGAACGTGACACCCTTTGCCGACGCAGCCGCCGCGGAAGCCGCCCTCGACAGGCGGCCCGACGCCGTTCTCTACGACGCCGCCGACGCAACTGGGATGGCGTTCGACCGGCTGTGTGTGGCGTGCCAGCGCACAGCGACTCCGATGTTCCCGTTGGCTGGGTCGGGCACCATCGCTCAGGCCGCGCTAGCGTTCGAACGCGCTCGCATCGACCGACAGCTCAACCAATTGCGCGACCTGGGCGGCGACGATTTCGTGGCGGAAATGATCGACCTGTTCCTCGCTCAGGCACAAAACCAGTTGGCGACGAT
>CAZNSL010000265.1:0-7435 GCA_964574975.1 uncultured Alcaligenaceae bacterium
AGTTGCGTCAACAGGTAGCCGGCTCGATCCGGGCCGGCCGTATCGAGGACCGCATCGAGGGCGTCGAGCCAGTCCTTGAGTTCCTCGGGGTCCGTCTCGACATCCGGGGCGGTGTGCCGCCCGTTGACATCGTTGAGTTGTTGTTCGTCTACGCCTGCCGCGACCGCTTCCGCCGGCATTATCCGACACTCCTGGGGGACGAGTCCTGATCGGCCGGCGGGCGCGTGCCGTACCGACCGCACCGTGGGTATCGTAAGGAATTCGCACCGTCCGGAACAGGCGAACCGCCGCGGGCGGTCACACCGTTGCCGCCGGAGGCGTCCCGATCCCGCGGAAGTGCCGTACAGTCGCGGCAATACGCATCGGTCCGATCGCGGCGCTTGAGACTATCGGACAAAACTGGTTCGTCCGAGCCGGGTGCGTCAGCGACCGGAGGACCGCCCATTCTGGCGAGCCGGGAGCGTCAGCGGCCGGAGCTGTTCCAGACTCCGGTCGCTGACGTTCCGGCGTTTCGTCAGTCGAGTTTCCCGGCCGCAGGTTTGGCCTTTTCGCCGCCGGTCGCGGTGCCGCTCGGCAACTCGACATTGCCCTTCGGCGGGATGACCTTCGGCTTCTCGGCACAGCCGATAGCGACGAGGAAACCAGCCGCCAGGGCCGTACGGGTCACGAGTCGTAGTTTCATGAGGGTTCCTTGATTACGAGTCGGGCGTCAGTTGGCGACCCCGGAGGTGTCGTTCGATAACCCATCTTTGTAGCCGGCCAGTTGCTGGTAGAGGCCCCAGGGCGACTTCTGGTACGGCGTCGGGGCCGGGTTGCGCTGGCCCGTACTCGACCCGCGGAGCGACCGCACGGAACCGTCGCCGAAGGAGAAGTTGGTGACGCCGCTGTGACGGCTGCTGAAGCAGATCGCCCCGCCGTTGTCGGCCGTGCCGCCGCCGCCAGGTGCGATGCCGAACTTCGTGGGCACCGAGCCGACACCCATCCAGGTCCACAGCCAGGCGCGGTTATCGCCCTGGGCGATCCCGCCGAGGCCCTCGCCAAACATAAGCGTGTTCGACGCGCCGTCCGCGCTGGTCACGGACTCCAGCGTCGTCTTCGAACGGTTGGTGAAGATGCCCTCGTACTGCCCGATATCGACGCCCGGCCCGTCGGATGGCGACGCGGTGTGGACCTCGCCCTGCTTGCCGAGCGCGCCGGCCACGCCGGCGTAGTTCGTCTTGCCGCACGGCGGCTGTGCCCCGCTCGCACCCGGTAACAGCCATCCCCACACCACGAAGTTCTGGGCCGGCCCGGCCGGGTAGTTGACGTGGACGATGACGACTGGCCCGATCTGGCCGCTGGAGTTGGCCCGCAAGTCGGCCGTCGTCTCGATCTCGTCCGACGGGCACTCGAGCATCTTGATGCGGTTGCACGCCAGCGTGAAATCGTTCGGGATCTGCCACCACTTCTGGGCACCGCCGACGCTATTGAGCGACGTGTTGATCGTGAGCTTGCGGAACAGGGCATCCTGTTCGAGGTACGGCAGCATCAACGCGATGGAGCCGATGCATTGGCCCTCGAACACGTCGGACGAGGTCAACTGGTTCATCGCGTTCAGGTGGCCGGGCGGTAGCGCCCCGTTGGCGCTGGCGTAGTTGTGGGCCGCGAGGCCGATCTGCTTGAGGTTGTTTTGACAAGTCGTGCGCTGCGCCGCCTCGCGGACCTTCTGGACCGCGGGCAGGAGCAGGCCGATCAACACGGCAATGATCGCAATCACGACGAGCAGTTCGATGAGCGTAAACGCGGGCCGACGACGTGCGCGGACAGCCATACCCCACCTCCACGAGTACCGATGACGGCAACGTACCGGCGGGGTTCGTACGACTTGCACGCCTGGTGGGCGGCCCCCATTGGGCGCGATGGAGGGACGGACGGAAAACACGATAAAGGCGGCGTTGTCGAAGAATTCGCCGGTGCCTTCCGAGAGGTTAACACGACCGACGACCGATCTCAAGTGTCGGCGGGAAAAAAGTCATCACCGCGGTCGAACCGCTCCGGATTGGTGTCGGAGCGGTCGGCCGCGGTGACGAAAGCGTGCCAATCACTTACTGGGTCAGCTCGGCGACCTTGGCCATCGTGCCGTACAGATCCTTGGGCTGGAATTCCGACGTGCGATCGAAGCGGGCTTTCAGTCCCTTGGCAATGAAGTCGCGGTTGGTCGTATCGCGGACATGCGTCGGCAACTTGGCCTTCGACTCGGCGAGCGCCTCGCCGATCTGCTTCCGCAACGGGTCGTCCAACCCGGATCGCAGGCTTTCGATGGCCCAGACGAGTTGCTGGGCGGTATCGAAATCGACCCAGGCGTCTTTCGGGTCCGCCGGCGCGGCCTTCGCCGCACTCGCAATAGCGTGGATCAACTTCTTCGTCTCGGCCGGGCCAAACCGCGCCGCGTCGAGTTGCTTGAGCGCGCTGTCGCACCACTGAACCAGTTTGTTGGCCGCACGTTTGACGGCGGTCTTATCGCCGAAGGGACGCTCGTTGAACGCCTTCGTCAGTTCGGCGTAGGTCTTCTGGAACTCCTGAGCAGCCCCCGCTTTCGCGAAATCGGCGACCAGCCTGGCGATGACCGTCTGGCCGTACCGGGGCAACGGCCGGCCGGGCACGCCGGAGAAGCCGCGCTGCTGACGCCAACTGAACGGCTCCAGGTCGTGGTGGCAAGCGGCGCAGTCGAATTGGGCCAGGTCGAGAACGCCGGTCCCCGGGGCCGAAGCTTCGTCGGCGAGCAGTTTCAGCGACATCCGCAGCGACTCGATCGCCCCGGCCGCCACCTGCCGGGTCGTCTGGAGTTCCTCGGGGCCGCGGAAGTGGAACAGCTTCCAGGCTTTGTCGGGGTCCGTCTTCGCTAGCTTGGCGAGGTAAGGAAGGTCCTTGGCGAGTTTGTAGTGGTACGGCTGGTCGAAGCTGTGCCGCATGGTTTCCAGCGGCGGCAGTGGCGGGTGGCCGGCGGCGTACATCTCGTGGGTAACGAAGCGCCCTTCCGGCAGACTACCGACGTGGCACGACGCGCAGCGCTCGGCTCGCTTGATCGGGTCGCGCATGTCCCACTGGCCGTACTGTTCCTTCTCGGCCGGTGTCTTCGACCGCCATTCGGGTTTGGAATGCGGCAGTTCCCACTTCGGAGCGAACCCGTGGCAGCCTTCGCAGCCGACGCCGAACTTGGTGTAGAACTCGTCGAGTACTTTCGCACCGAGCTTCTTCTCCGGCATCAGGTCGATGGCATGGCAGGTGAGGCACTGCGGAGCCTTCTCGACCTTGTAGCCGAGCAGCCCCGACATCTGTTGCCCGAGTTTCGACGTGAGGGCCTCGTACGCACGTCCGTGGAGGTCGTGCTTTTCCCAGATGGTCGATTCGTCAAGTCGTAGGAACTCACCGGCCCCGCCCGGTTCGAGGTCCTTGGCGCGTGGTGCGTCGTGGCAGCGGATGCAATTGTCGGCCCCGTTGATGCGGTCGGTCGCCTTGGCGGCCGGCACGACTGGCGGTTGGCCCTCGATGCGCGACGCGAGTGAGGCCAGACCTGCGAGCGCGAGCGCGACGGCGAACGGGCGCAACGTCCACATGGCAGTCATCCTCGGAGCCGGTCATGGCGCTTGCAGTTGCTTCAGGGCGTCGCGGAACTTGGCGGGCGTAAAGTCCGCCGGGCTGTCGAACCGCCGCGGGGCGATCGGGAACACAAGCGGCTTGCGAACATTTAACAGTGCGTCACGCCGTTCCGGGCCAATGGCCTTTCGCTGCGCGAGACTCTGGTGGGCCGCCGCCAGCGCCAAATAGCGTTGCGTCGCGTCTTCCCAGTCGGTGGCATTGGCCATCAGCCCGTCGGCGACCAGTTTATCGAACAGTGCCTTCGTCGCCGGCACGCTGACATCGCCGCTCGGACGAACGGCCGCGAGCCACCGATCCAGCGCCGACCGTACCGCTGTCGCTTCGCCCGTCACGGCCGCCGGTTCAGGGTACGCCGCGGCCATAGCATTCGTCAACTTTGCGGCCAGATCGGCGGGTAGTGGCGGCAGGCCGACTTCGGGGCCGATGCTGTCGAGTCGCGGCAGGTACCACGTTCCGTACGGTAACGAGCCGACCTTCAACCCCGCGAATCGCGAGTTCTTCCGCCACGCCTTTGCGTCGCCCTCATCGCCGGTCAGCGAATGGTGGCAGGCGAAACAGCCGTACTCGGAAAACTCCGGCCATGGGTGGGTTCCGGCCTTCGCCGCCCGTGCCAGCAGCAACTCGACGGAAGCCTTCGCCGACGCCACTTGGCCGACGGCCCAGTGTTTCAACTCCAGGTCGGCACCGTACGGCCCGCGCGGCCGCACTTCCTGGTAGCGCCCCCAGTGCCTGGGGTATATTTGATGGTACGCCGAATACTCGAACGCGAGTCGCGGGTGGCCGGCCGCGATCAGGTCGTGATTGACATCTTTCACGACATTCCCGGCGACCTCACCGACGTGGCAGCCGGCACAATTCGTCACCCGCGTTTCCAGATCGCGCAGGTCGAGGAATCCGAGGCTGCGCTTGGCCTCGGTTGACATCGCCTTCCATTCCGGCTGGTAGTGCATCGACCGCCAATGGCCGGCCGCGCCGTGACAGCTCTCGCAACTGACGCCGTCCGAAAACTGTTCGAGCGGATTGCATCCCACACGAGCGGGGGTTGCATGACAGGCGATGCAACGGGCTTCCTTGCTGGCGTCCGGGTCCCAGTCGCCGCCCAGGTTCTTGACGATCTGCGTCGAGCGAGGTCCCTTCAACACCTCGAAGGCGCGGATGTGCGGATCGTGAACCCACGTCGAAAACTCGCTGCCCTCGCTGCCGAGCGGTCCCTGAGCGTTGTGGCAGCCCGCTGCCGCACAGCCGGTTGCACCGACGTAGACTGGCGAACCGAGGGCCACAGGTGGCTGCGTGAATCCGGGCAGCGGAAGTTGCGCGCCCGGTTCGGGGCCGGCGCGCAGCGCGACACCGCCGACGCCAATGGCCGCGAGTGTGAGCGCGGAGAACAAGTGACGGCGTCGCACGGTGGGCGGCCTCCCGAAAAACCGGGGTTCGGGCATCTTAGCAAGTTTCCCGCGACGACGGCCCGGCGTCAACTAGATACCCGATTTTTCTTGCGAGACAGTGCCTTCTCGATTGGCACGGCCCGACGATTGCTCAGGGCTTCTCCCAATGGTGATCGAGACACAACGACCGGATCGACGCCGAAACAAGCATGTCGGTGCGCGGTCGTGCGCAATATGATGCCGAAAAGACCGAGCCATGCGACGCGACGACGCAAAAGAGTGGCCGATGACGCAAAACTATGGCAGCCCGTCCAACCTACCCGATCCGAACGCGCCCGTAATGGTTCGTCGAATCCTGATTGCGGAGGACGATGAGGGGTCGCGGCGTTTCTTGCAAAAGATCCTGGCCACCGATCCGGCCCTCCAGGTCGATGTCGTCCCGGACGGCGCGCAAGCCTTGCACGCAATCGAGGCCACGGACTACAGCGTGGCCATCACCGACCTCCGCATGCCTAAACTCGATGGCCTCCAACTCATCAAGGCAGTGCAGGACCGGAAGCTCCCGGTGACGGTGATCGTCACCACGGGCCAGGGGTCGGTCGACGACGCCGTGCAGGCGATGCGCATGGGGGCATACGATTTCCTGACCAAGCCGATCGAAACCGATCACTTGAAAATCGTCCTCCAACGGGCGTTGCGCGCTCGGGCCCTTCAGGACGAGGTGGCTCAACTGCGCTCGCAGCTCCAGTCGCGATTCTCGTTCCAGAACATCATCAGCAAAAGCCCCCGGATGCATTCGGTCTTCGAGCTGATTGCGAACCTAGCCCACACGACGACGACCGTGCTAATCGAGGGCGAGACCGGCACCGGCAAGGAACAGGTCGCCCGCGCCATTCACAACGCGTCGGTCGGCCGTTCCGGCCCGATGGTTGCCGTCAACTGTGCCGCCCTGCCCGAAAGCTTGTTGGAGAGCGAACTGTTCGGTCACGAAAAAGGGGCGTTCACCAGCGCGGTCAAGGACCGGCCGGGTCGGTTCGAACTGGCCAACGGGGGAACGATGTTCCTCGACGAGGTCGGCGATGTGCCGGCCGCGATGCAGGCCAAGCTGTTGCGGGTGTTGCAGGAGCGGCGTTTCGAGCGCGTTGGCGGTACATCGCCGATCGAGGTAGACGTACGTGTTATCGCCGCCACCAACCGCTCGCTCCAGCGCATGGTCAAAGACGGGAAGTTCCGCGAGGATCTGTATTTTCG
Organism: uncultured Alcaligenaceae bacterium; assembly: GCA_964574975.1. GTDB lineage: Bacteria > Planctomycetota > Planctomycetia > Gemmatales > Gemmataceae > JAXMAS01. The sequence goes on from CAZNSL010000265.1 coordinate 6,276, forward strand.
CCTGAACGTGGTCAAGATCGAGCTACCGCCATTACGAGACCGGCCAGAGGACATCCCGCTGTTGGCAACGCACTTCACACAGAAGTACGCCGTAGCGAACAAATCGGCGAAGTCGATCGCACCGCAGGCGATGGATGCGCTGCTCCGTTACCGTTGGCCGGGCAACGTCCGCGAACTGGAGAACGCCATCGAGCGGGCGAGCGTCACCTGCCTGACCGACACGATACAGGTGGAGAACCTGCCGCCGGATGTCATTTCGCCGGGACCGTCTAAGTCGGCATTCACCGTGGACATCGACCGGCCGCTGCCGGAGCTGCTCGCGGAGATGACGGCGAAGATCGAGCGGCAGTACCTTGCCAAGGCGCTCAAGAAATCGCGCGGCAACGTCGGGATGTGCGCGAAGATTTGCGGACTGTCGCGCCGTAGCGTCAGCGCCAAGATCGGCGAGTACAAACTCGATAAAGCATCGTTCAAGGTGGAGTGACGAAGAGGAACTCATCGTTCGTTCGGCGGCGAGCTATAGTAGTCATGTCCCTCGCCGTGGGCCGAGAGTTTCCCGATGACGGCACCCGCGACGCTCGACGATTTCCTCAACCTCGTGCAGCGCAGCGGCCTCGTGCCGCCTCCGCGACTCGACACCTTTCTGCGCGGACTTGCGCCCAAGCCCAGCGAGCCGCGACGGCTGGCCGAGCGGGCGATCGCCGACGGACTGCTCACCTACTTCCAGGCCGAACAACTCCTCCAGGGCAAGTGGAAGGGCTTCACGATCGGCAAGTACAAGGTCCTCGAGCGGATCGGCTTCGGCGGTATGGGGCAAGTCTACCTGTGCGAACACGAGCGCATGAAGCGCCGCGTCGCCATTAAGGTGCTGCCTGCCGCGACTGCCAATGAGCCGGGCACCCTCGAACGCTTCGAGCGCGAGGCCCGCCTGGCCGCATCGCTGGACCACCGTAACATCTGCCGTGCCTACGACCTCGATCACGACGAAGCGTCGCGCATCCACTTCCTGGTGATGGAGTTCATCGACGGGCCAACGCTGCGCGAATTGATGCGCAGCCCGAACTTTGAGGTGGGTCAAGCCCTTCGAATCATGGCGCAGATTTGTCGGGCCATCGATTACGCGCACGGCCGTGGAGTCATTCACCGCGACCTTAAGCCCG
>CAZNSL010000266.1:0-7421 GCA_964574975.1 uncultured Alcaligenaceae bacterium
GGCCCGCCGCCGCGGCCACGGCGTCCGGCGCGCTTCTGACGCTGGCGCTGTTGTTCCCGCTCCAGTTCGTGCTCAACGGGGCGCTTCTCCCGCGAGCGGCGGGGCATCCGTTGGCCGCGGTGCTGCTATCGACCGCGGTCAGCGTTGTGCTGTTCGTCGGCATGGCGCTTCTGTCCGCACTGGTCGGCCGCGTGCGTGTGGCGAGTGGCTTCGCGCTCGGTGGCGCGGCGTGGCCGGCGTACCCCGCGGCGTTGGCGCTGGGGCTGGCGTTCGCGCCGGTGTCGGCGGAGATCGCCAACCTGGAGCGAGCCGTCGGCTTCACCAGCATCCCCGATATCGTGCGAGCCAAGCTCGAAGGTACGACGATCGACCTACCGCTGGCGCTGCTCGTGGCCGCGTTCGCGCTGGTGCCGGCGGTCGTGGAGGAAGTCTTCTTCCGCGGATACTTGTTCACGGCGCTGGCCGCGGCATCGTCGAACCGGGCGGCCGTGGCCGCAACGGCGGTGCTGTTCGGCCTGTTCCACATCGTTGCCGGCGAACTGCTGATGGTCGAGCGCTTCCTGCCGACGCTGCTGTTCGGGCTGGCGCTCGGCTGGGCGCGGGGGCGCGTGGGGAGCATTTGGCCGGGCGTCGTGGCCCATGCGGCACACAATGCCGCCGGACTGCTGGCCGTCCGCGAGGGCTGGTTCAAGGCCGGCGTGCCGACGGCGTGGCTGGCTGCGGCGGTGGCGCTGGGTGTGGTGGCCGCATGGGTCTTCGCCCGCGGCGTCAGAACCGCCGGAAGATCGCCCAGCGAGCCGGGAGTATTTTCCTTTCGCGAGTGGGTGCCCTGCGTGCCCAAAGCGGCATTCGACGCCACGCACTACGCCTTCGCGCGCCGCCGACGCCGCACGATGGCAATCCCCGCCGACGCGGCCAGGCCGGTCAGCGCCAGCGTGCCCGGCTCGGGGACCGGGTTGAGGACGATCGAGCTGCCGAGATACTGCACGGCATACGGACTGGGGAGGTTCTGCACGGAGCCGAACGTCCCGGTGATGGACCCGGACGCTAACTGTACGATCGTCAGCGGGGTCACGCCGTCGTAGGTATTGCCCACCGGCAACGCCAGGATGGAATTCGGGGTCAACACCAGGCCGGAGGTACCGGTCAGGTTCAGGAGGTCGGCGGTTGCCGCCGATGAGGTCTCGATCTCCAGGACTCCGTCGATCGCCGCGTTGCCGCTGACGGTTAGCGTGCCGATGCTGTTGCCGGGGGCGACGGTCGAACCGGCGCGGACGGCCATCGGGCCGACCACCGTACCCGAGCCGAGCAGGCGCTGACCGACGGCCAGGGCGAACGAGCCGCCTGGCACGAGACTCCCATCGAAGTTGTCGCCGCCGGTGAGGCCGGTGACATCGAGGATCGGCCCCAGCGTGGCACCGACCGTCACGACGGGGCTACCGGCGAAGTCGCCACTGCCGGTGAGCGCCAGCGTGCCGGCGTTGACGTTCGTGTTGCCGGTGTACGCGTTGCCGGGGTTGCTGAGGACGAGCGTGCCGTCCCCGACCTTGTTCAGCGCCCCCGTGCCCGCGATCGGGCCGGCCCAGCCGGCGGTGATGCCGGTGCCGACGTTGCCGTTCACGGGCGCGTTCAGGACGATCGCGTTGTTGATCGTCGAATTGGCAAGCGGCGTCAGCGACGGTGTGGACGAACCGGAAGCGTTCTGCACCGTGATCGTGCCCGTCGGCAGCGAGCCGGCGTTGTAGCTCACGAAGGAATTGTTGCCGCCGTTGATGGTGAGCGGCACGGTTCCGCTCGTCGTACCCTGGAACGACACCTGCGCGGTGAAGCCGGTGTTGCTAATCAGGAAGCCGCCGGTGTTGGCCACGTTGCCCGAGAAGTTGGCCCGACCGTTCGGAATGATGAAAGTGCCCTGGCCGGTGATGTTGCCCGCGAAGTTGGTCGCGCCGGTCCCGCCGCCGCCGCCGCCCTGCAAGTTGACGCTGCTGTTGAGCGTAATGTCCCCGTTGAGCGTCTGCGATCCGGTCGTGTTGCTCAGCGGCGAGAAGCGAGTGACGAGCGAGGCCGACAACGGCACGCCAGCGGCCGTCATGGCACCGTTGTCGACAACGATCGGCCGGTCGATGACCGCGTTCGCGCCCGCACTGGAGAAGTTGAACGTCGGCGTCAGGCCGACGAGGTTCGCATCGTTGGCGGCGACGCCGAGCGTAATCGCGCCCAACCCCGCGCCCGTCTGCGACATGTTGAAGTTCAGCGTCCCGGCTCGGACTTCGATCGGGCCGGTGAAGGTGTTGGCGCTTCCGGAGAGCGTCGCGGTGCCGTTCTGAACCGTCAGCGGTCCGGTCAGGCCGGACAGGTCGCCCGAGAGGTTCGTGGTCCCGTTCGGGACGATCAAGCCCGCGGTGCCGGTGATGGCGCTACTGACCGTGTTCGTGCCGGAGAAGAAGATGCCCGGAGTCGAGCCGAAGGCCAGCGTCCCGCCGGTGATGGTGTGGGTGCCGGAGGTGTTGAGCAACATGCCGGAGGCGACCGTGAGCGTGTTACCCGCACCGATGGTTGTGGTCTGGGTGCCGGTGGACTTGAGGGCGTTAATGGACACCGATGACGACACCGTGCTGGCGGCCGTCACCGCGACGTTCGTGCCGGGAGTGCTGAAGTCCGTGGCGTAGCCGGTATACGGCGTCAGGCCGGTCGTGCCGTTGTAGGTCAGGAAGTCCGCCGAGCCCACGACGCGCGGCAGGATGCCAGTGGCGTCGGGTGTCGGGAGCGCCCCGTTGACGAAGACCTGGCCGGCCGCGCCCAGCGTGGAGCCACTGACGAGCAGCGTCGAGCGGGGGACCATGGTCAGATCGCCCGCGATGGTCACGGTCGCGGTACCGCCGGTACCGTTCGGTGTGATGTTGAACGTGTTGAACCCACCCTGGACACTAAGGCTTCCGAACGTCTCCGACGCTGCGACGGTGGATTGCCCGCGGTAGATGAACGTGCCATCGCGGAGCTGGACGGCGGCGTCGTCGCGGATGCGATTGTTGTTCTGGGCGGCGGGGATGTTCGGCTGGTTGTTGCCGCTGGCACCCAGCGAGGCGTTGTTGTCGAGCACGAACGAGCCGCCGGCGAAGGCCTGGATCGTAGTCGCGCCCAGGAACGAGCCGTTCGCGCCTTGGAGCGATAGGCTGCCCCCGGCCGGGCCCGCGGGAATGCCGGCGATCTTGACCAGCGTCGAGGCGTTCGTGCCCGTCACGACGTTGGTCCCGCTGTTGATGATCGTGGACCCGGTGTACGTGTTGTTGCCGTGCAGGCTGATGCCGTCGATGGACCCGAACGTGCCGCCGAACGTATACCCGATCGTCTTCAGCAGCGAGCCGTTCGACAGACTTCCGTTGAACATGAGAGATTGATTCAATCCGATCGAGCTAATCAAGCCGACGCGGACGATTTGCGTCCCGCCACCGAGATCGACGTTCGTGGCAATGGAGTTGCCGGCGTTGTTCCCCGTCACGCCGATGACGTTGATTTCGCCGGTGACCCGCAGCGTGCCGCTACCGATCACGCCGTTGTTGGCGTTGAGCGTGGTGTTCCACGGGGCGGACGGGTTCTGGTTGGTAAAGGTCAGGTTGTTGAGCGTAATGTTGTTGGCGCCGATGTCGAGGTAGCCGTTGCCGATGCTCACGTTGGTGGTGGCCGGGAGTGCGGCCTGCGAGAGCGGCCGGAGAGTGCCGCCGGCCAGCGTCCCGAATGAGCCGCCGATTAGAACATCGGCCCGCAGCAGGCCGTTGCCCGTCACCGGGATCGCGCCGGTGTAGTTCCCAGCCCCGCTCAGAACCAAAGTGCCGGGGCCGATCTTCTGGAACCCGACCGCACTGTTGATCGGCACGGCGAACTGCGCGGTTGCCCCCGCCGCGACGTTGACGACCCCCGTGGTCTGCGTACTCGTGCCGTTCACGAACGTGAACGGGCCAGGCCCGGTGAACGAATACCCGTCCGCGCTGATATCGAAGCTGTTGACGGAAATTCCAGCCGGAACCGCGATTGCGCCGACTCCGGTCGGGCCGAAGATGGCACCGTCGCCGGCGGCGTTGGACCAGGTCGTGCCCGACCAGTTCAGGCTGGTCGCATCCCAGGTGAAGTTGCCGCTGCCGTTGTCCCACGTCTGGTCGCCGGCGAAAGCGGCGGGACACAGCGCAAGGACCGCGGCCAGACCGAGAGTCAGAAACGTCGGGCGGTTATGGCGCCAACTGGATGCCAACATGATGGACCTCGCGTGCTGCAAACCGGGTTCCGAACGCCGTAGCCGCCGCGATGCCATTCGCGTGCGCGAAGCCGGCCGGCCGACGGTCACAGCTACTACACAGTTCGAACCGAATCCTGAACCGGAAATTTTGCGGATGGCGCGAGTCCTTGCCACGGCAAGGAAAATCGGGACGATTGCTGTGTCAGGTTCTTCGAGATTCGTGGGTAGATTATGGCGAGCGCCTCGGCCGCTCCCGACACAAGCCCGACGCTCGTGGGGAGGCTGCGCGCCGTTCCGGCCGATCAGGAGGCGTGGCGGGATTTCGTGGCCATCTACGGGGGACACATCTTCCACTGGGCCAAGCAGTGGGGGTTGCAGACCGCCGACGCGGAAGATGTCACGCAGGATACGCTACACCGACTCGCCAAAGCCATGCGCGACTTCACCTACGACCCGAAGCAGCGGTTCCGCGGCTGGCTCCGCACGGTCGCCCACCATGCCTGGCGGAATCGTGCGCGCGTCAAACAACCAATTCTGCTCGGCGGACACATGGAGGCCAATCTGCTCCTTCACGAACGAGCCGACGACGGGCTGGCGAACGTCCTCGAATCGGCGTTCGACAAGGAACTTCTGAGCAAGGCGATGGCCAGCGTACGCTTGCGCGTCGAACCGCAGACCTGGGAGGCATTCCGCCTCACGGCGCTGAAGCGGCTGTCCGGTGCGGACGTGGCCGCACGGCTCGGCATGCGCTTGACGACCGTCTACAAGGCCCGCAGCAACGTGCAGAAGATGCTCCGCAAGGAGATCCGGCTTCTGGAGGAGGAGTGCGATGTCGTTGCGCTGCCCTCCTGACGAATTGCTCGATCGGTTCCTGGCCGAGCAATTGTCGGCCGCACGCGAGGACGAGCTGGAATCGCACGTCCGCGACTGCGACGAATGCCGGCAGCGGCTGGAACGCCTGACGGACGACACGGCCGTCACGTCGGTGCTGGACGAGCCAGTCCACCCGCCGCTTCCGGCCGAGTTCGCGCAGCGCCTCGAAGACAGCCTGCGCGACGCGGCCGGCAGCCGGGGCGACGCGCCGCCCGTCCACGCCGAGATTCCCGGTTACGAGTTGCTCGAAGCGATCGGCCGGGGCGGCAGCAGTGTGGTGTACCGTGCCCGCGATCGGCAACTCCAGCGCACGGTTGCGATCAAGGCGCTGCGCGTCCGCGCGGGGAGCGTGGACCGCGAGCGGTTCCAGCGCGAAGTCGCGGCCCTGGCCGCGCTACACCACCCGAACATCATCCGCGCCTTCGGTGCGGGCGAGGCGGACGGCCTGCCGTACCTGGTGATGGAGTACATCGCCGGCGGCACCCTTGGCAGCCAGATCGCCGGCCAGCCGCAACCGCCGCTCGAGGCGGCCCGGCTCGTCCGCCAGTTGGCCGACGCCATCGACGCCGCCCACGCCGCCGGGTTCGTGCACCGCGACCTCAAACCGTCCAACGTGCTTCTCGACCCGCACTTTGGACAGGCCGAGACAGACGGCCTGGACCGCTTCGTGCCCAAGGTCACCGACCTCGGCATCGTCAAAGACCTCAGCCGCGACGACGGCATGACGCAGACGCGCGATTTCCTGGGCACGCCGAGCTACATGGCCCCGGAGCAGGTGCAGGGGTCGAGCTGCCGCGTGGACGAGCGCACGGACGTTTACGCGCTGGGCGCGGTGCTGTACGAACTCCTGACTGGCCGCCCGCCGTTCCGCGCCGACTCGCCGCTCGACACGATGCTATTGGTCAAAAACGATGAGCCGGTGCCGCCGACGCGTTTCTCCCCCAAGACACCGCGCGATCTCGAAACTATTGGCCTGAAATGCCTGGAGAAGGACCCCGCGCGCCGGTATCAGTCGGCGCGACTACTGGCAGACGACCTCGGCCGGTTGCTCCAGGGCCAGCCGATTCTGGCTCGGCGGACGGGTTGGGCCGGCAAGCTGTGGCGCTGGAGCCGGCGCAACCCCGGATGGGCGGCCTCGGCCTTCTTCGCGTTTTCGACCTTGCTCGCCTTGGCGATTGGCGGGCCGCTCGTGGCGGGGCGCGAGCGCCAGTTGCGCGAACGGGCGTTCGAGTACGAGCAGAAGGCACAACTGGAGCGAACGCGGGCACGCTCTCAGTTCGAACGGGCGAGCAAGGCGCTCGAAGGCACGCTCGACCACGTCTTGCGGAGCGCCCGCTTGCAGGACGCCGCCCTCGACGCCATGCGCGCCGACATCGTCCGCGAGGTCGTCCCGTACTACGAGCAGTTTCTCCAGGACGACGACGCGGACGGCCCGGGCCGGCTGCACCAGGGCCACATGCTGTTGCAACTCGCGTCGGTCCACACCAAAGAGCGGCACCCCGAACAGGCGCGGGCGGCGTACCGGCGGGCGCTCGACTTGCTCGGAGCCGTGCCCGATCGAGCGGCGGCGGCCGGCAGCCTTGCGACAGCCCACATGGAATACGGTCGGTTCCTCGAGTTCGCGGATCGCGACGGCGCGGCCGCCGAGCCGCACTATCGGCGCGCGGTCGAGTTGCGGCTGGAGTTGCTCGGTCGGTTCCCGGCCGACGTGGGCGTGCGCGACAATGCGGCCATCGCGCTGTCGCTGTTGGGATCGCTCGTGCAAAACCAGCCGGCCAAGGCGGCCGAATCGCTCGATCTCCAGACGCGGGCCTGCGCCATCCGCGACCAACTCGTGGCCGAGTTCCCGACGCGCGACGACCTGCGGCACTACGCGGCGCTCAGCCACCTGAACCTCGGCATGTACCACCGCAAGTACGAGAACGGCGAGGCCGAGCTTCGACAGTTCCAGCTTGCGTGGAACCTGGAACGCGAATTAGCCCAACGACCGAATGCGATGCAGGAGCTTCCGTATCATTTGACGTTCATCCGGGGCCAGCTTGGAATTGCACTCGTCAAATGTGGGCGCGACAACGAAGCTCTCGGCCACCTCAAGGAGGCGATCCGAGTCGCCGAAGCCTTGGAAACAGCCTATCCGGCCACGGCGACGTATGCCGACTTGCGCCAGAAGTTTCAGGAAGCGATGGCGTTCGTCGAGAAACGGAAGTCGCCACCGGGGTAGTTCGCCATCCGGCTTACCCGGTGGGCGAGGTATCCGCGACGCCGCGAGGCCCGTCCCCGGCGGGGGGACCAAAAATTGGAGCCCCCACGCCAAGGC
>CAZNSL010000267.1:0-7407 GCA_964574975.1 uncultured Alcaligenaceae bacterium
ATCTGCCGTGCCAACTTGCTGGCGGCCTCGGCCGTTTGTTCGCCCAGCTTAGCGAGTGGCAGCGCCTTGCGCAGGCCGAACGACGGCTCCTCTTGGATCGGACTGGTCACGAACACGAACAACTCGACCGCTCCCAGGCGCACGTGCAGGTTCTGCTCCTCCATCCGCAGCGACTCGTCGTCGCTCAGCACCTGGATCGGCTCAGTCGTGCCGTCCGGGTGGTGGAACCGGTCCACCTTGTATTCGACGCCGGGGTCCAGCACCCACTTCGCACATCCGGCCGCGGGCGTCCCGATCAGGTCGTCCATATAGAGGGTGTTGATCCCGTTGACCGCCAGGACGGCGTAGGCCCGGGCCGCGCCGCGGTTACACAGGCGGAACTGGACGCGCTGGCCGGGCCGCGGCTCGGGCATCTGGAAGTCGGGCGCGCGGGTCGGATGCGGCTCGACCCGCTGCGCTTGGCCGTCGTATAGCACCTCCAGCTCCACCTCGCGGTCCGCCTCCAACGGATCGGCGTTGTTCACCCGCCGGCCGCGGCCGATGGCGATTGAGTCCACTTCGTCCGGTCCGGCCTTGCGGATGCGGTCGGCCTTCAGAACGAACCCCTGGCCGAGGTCGTTGAGCAGCGACCGATCCGCCTTGACGCAAAACGGTTGCCCCGCGTCGCTAAGCTTGTGCGACTTCGAGTCCAGCACCTGGAACTTGACCGTCGCCTGAGTGCAGTCCGCGTTGACGACGACGAGGCCGGTGACGAAGGCGTCGGCCTTGACCTTTTGGCGGCCCCAGGCCAGCGGGTAGTCGTAGTCGAACAACTTGTCGCAGCCTTCCTTCGTCAAGTACGACGCCCGCTGTTTCTTGGCGGCGACGACCTGCGAGGCGTTGTGCAGGATGTTGAGCTTGCCCTTGGTATTCTGCGCGATCAGCGCATTCTCCACGCTGGTGGTCAGTGCAGCGTTGAGCGGCCCGACTGCGAACGACTCCTTGTCGTTGCCGCGCTTGACGCGGAACTTGAGAACGCCGACATTCTTGTACTCGTGCTTCTGGAGGTAATTCAAGAGGCGCAGAGATTTGGCCGGCAGCTGGTCGTCGATCGCCCCGGCCTGAGCCAGGACGGGCAGGTGTAGCATGGCCGCGAGGGCGAGCGTAAGCCAGGCGACGCGGCGTGGGACGGGGACACGGCCGAGCATGAGAACAACTCCTGGGCCGGGGAGCCGGCCTCGTGAGTCGATACGGGGACTCTGCCCAGTTAGACGCCCTCGGTGGCGGGGGACGGACACGATTCTAGAGAATCTGCGATAACTATACCTCGCGCAGGGCCACGTCAGTGTCACTGCAAGGTCGCCGGAGCCGGTGTGGCACCCAGATTTACCGCGAATCACTTGCGGAATAGCACCCACCGCCGGGCCGCGTCCGGGTCGGGGGCATACACCTGCGGCGTCTGTTTCAGCTTCTCCCGCCTCTTCGCCGCAAGGTCGCTCACTCGTCGCGGCACTTGCTGGCGGACGGCGTCGGCCACGGCGGCCACGGTCCACTCCCGCGGGGTCTCCGCCGTCTCGGCCAGCGCCTGGGCCATCAGGCTGCCGTCGAGGTCGTCCACCAGGGCCGACTCGGCCGGGGCACAGGCCGTCAGCACCATCGGCCCGACGCCGCCGGGCGTCAGCTCGCGCACCGGATCGCGCAGCGTCCGCCGGGTCGCGTCGCCGGAATGGCACGCCATGACCATCACGACCTTCGGGCAGGCGATCCGCGCCAGCCGGGCGTACAGCGCCTCGGTGGTCAGTCCGGTTTCGCTCGGCCGCCGCTCGTCGAACGCCGGCCCGACGAAAACGAAGGTGCCGGCCACGTCGCGGCCCTTCGGGTCGGTGGCGTTGTAGCCGTGCCCGGCCAGGTAGATCACGGCCAGATCGTCCGGCCGGGCCGCGGCGGCAATCTTGTCGAGCGCCGCCAGCACGTCGCCCGGACGGGCCGTGTCGTTCTCGAGCGGCGACGGGACGACGACTTCCGCGAACGGCCCGCGCGGGTTGCCGGGGCCGGCCTGCTGCGCCTTGAACACGTCCTCGAGCTTGACCAGGTCGACGCCGACGCCGGGCAGGGAATTGAACTTGCGACCGGCCAGCATCTTCACGCGCCCGTAGTCCACCACGCCGACCAAGAGCGCGAACAGCCGGCGCGGCGGCGCGGGGCCAGGCCGCGTCACCGCGACCTGCTGGCGCACCGTCGCCCCGCCCCGGCCTTCGCACTGGATCGTCAGGCGCGACGGGCCGTGCGGCAGTTTGTCGGCGGGGATCGTGACCTTTTCGGCGAACTGTTCGCCGAGTTTGGTGGCCGGGTCGCCCGGCCAGTCGCGGTAGCGGTGGTCGTTGACCCACAGCGTCACTCGCTTGGGGCGATGGATGTCGCGCGGTCCGCGGGGCGTGGCCGTCAGTTGGAGCGCGACCCCGGCCGGGCCGACCTCGGCGGCTCCCACCAGAGTAATCGCGACTTCGGGCGGCTCGATGCCGGGGATGTTCACGCGGTCGGGGCGGACTGCGCCGGGCCGGAGAATCTCGTCCACCTTGTCCGGGCGGTAGAAGGTGTGCCGGCCGTCGAACTCCTGGGCCGGGTAGAACGCCGGCGTCTCGGCCGGCGACCCGCTCACCTGCCAACCGACGTAGGCGGCTCCACCGGGCGAAGCATCGTAGAAGTAATCGAGGTAGCGCCACAACACCCACTCGCCACTACGGGTCGGGAAGAAGACCCACAAGGGCCGCTGGATCCCGTGGGTAACGACTCGCCGATCCTTCTGCCCGGCTCGCTTGACGAGGAAGAGGAACTCGCGCTGTGGCGCGGCCTGGTCGATCCACTTCACCGCCTCGTCGGCCGAGGTCGTCGATTGATGGACCGCCAGCCCGTACTTGTTGGGCGTCGTCCCGGCGGCGTGGAACATCAGCCGCCGGTCGCGGGATGCATCCGGGCCGGTCAGGTGCAACAGTTGTGCGATCTCGTCGCCCGGCGTCAGGTCGGCTTCCCACGCCGGGCTGCCGGGGGCCACGTCGTCGACGAACAGCCGGCCGAGCCGGGCGACGAACTTCGCCCCGAGGAACGGGTGGCCGCCCCACTCGGCGAGGCTCCAGGCGGCGACCGTTTGATCGCGCGACGCGGTGAGGATCAGGCTGCCGTCGGCCGACGGAGCAATGGCCGTCACGTAGCCCATGTGCCCGGCGTAGACGCGGATGCGCTTCGGTCCGGCGGCGGTCAGATCGTACAGGCTCCAGCCCCAGTAGTGGCCGACCGCCAGCCGCGGCGGCCGGCCAGACGTGGCCGGCAGGAACGTGTAACAGCGCGGGAACGAGTCCGGGTGCGGATCGAGCGGCAGGCGGTGCCGGCCTCCGGGGCCGACGACGTGCCAGGTGTCGGCACTGTTCGGGCTGAACTCCATCGACCAGCCGGCGAGCGTCGAGATCGGCCGCACTGGCTCGAAGCCGGCAGCGCTGGCCCACGCGCGGTCGCGCAGGTCGAACACCGTCCACGGTCCGGCCGCTCGCTCGTTCGGGTGCGGCGGCACCGGGTTCCGGCCGATGCGGTATCCCAGCCGCCGGCCGTCGTTCGATAGGCCCACGCCCCAGAGGCTCGCGCCGGCGCTGCGCCCCTCGGCAACGGTTCGCCGGGCTTGCGCGTCCCAGACGACGACCTCGTAATCGTTGCCGCCGGCGACGGCGAGGTGCCGGCCGTCTGGGTGGAACGCGAACGCCTCAGCGTAGTAACTCATCCGTGGCCCCGGCGTCGGACGGAGGCCAGGGACGGTCAGGTCGTACAGTGCAACGCGAGTCGCGGACTCGCGGACGAACGGCCCGTCCCGTGGGATGGTGCGGACGCCGACAGCCAGACGGCGGCCGGTTGCGTCGAGGGCGACGCTCTGGGCCAGATCGTCCGGACCACCGAGGGGCACGGCGAACCTGGACCGCTGCTCGATCGACCAAACTTCGAGCGCGCCGCGTTCGTGACCGGCCACGGCTAGCCACTTGCCGTCGCCGCTGACTGCAACCTTGTGCCGAGCGACGGGGGTGAACAGGTCTTCCGCCGCAGCCCCCGGCCGGTCCCAGGCCCAGCGCTTGACCGGGCCGCGTTCGGCCGCGGCGAGCAGCCGGCCATCGGGCGTGAACGTCACGAGCCGAACGGTATTGAGTCCGCCCGACGGCGAGGCCGGGAACTGGCCGATGGGGCGGACAGGCTTGTCGCGGGCAACCGGCCGCCACAACCAGACGCGGCCGTCGATGGTGCCGTAGGCGACCGCGTCGCCGGCCGGCGCGAACGCGATGGCCCAGATGGTGGCGTTGGAGGGCGGCGTGAGCAGAGCGTGAACCACCTTGCCGGTGGCGCGTTCGAGGATGGCGATCGTGCCGTCGAGCAACCCCAGCCCGCCGACGGCAACGTACTTCTGGTCCTTGTCGGGCGACAGGGCCATGGCGTAGATGGCCCCACGGTTTTGCCGCCAGACGCTCCAGCGCAGGACGGGGCCGGGCGTCAGGTCGGACGCCGCGAAGTCCCAGGTTCGCACGACGCGGTCGTCGCCGGCGGCGAGCAGGTGCCGGCCGTCGGCGGTGAAAGCGAGTACGTCGCAGGCCCCAGTGCGGCCGCCGTTCTCGAGGATCAGGCCGGGTTCGCGGCGAGAGCGACGGTCGGCGTCCTCGGCCGCGCCGGCGGTCAGGGCAATCGTCAGGACGGAAAGGAGGGCGCACCGCATACGACGGCTTCCAGGGCGAGGGGCGTGGATAACTTCGATGTTCGTGGTTCGGAAGGTGGCTGTCAAGGAAAATCGGCCGCGCCGACCTTCGCAGCGGACGGGGGCTTGATTTTCGACGCCCCGCTCGACCATAATTGGGCATCGGGTCGTGCTAGCGTGGCACGACGGGCTAGAGCCCGGTGGCGATCGACGTTACCCGCGTCGCGGCCGGGGAGGCACTAGCAGAAGGAGGTGGTCGAGTGTGTAGTGGTAAACAGGTGCGGCTGGCCTGAGTGCCGCCGACGGGCTGAGCCCTCGGCACAGCCGCAAATCGTAGAAGCCCCCGGTGCCGTATCTGCCCCGGGGGCTTCCTTTTTTTATCCGGGCGAGTCCTTACAACATCGGGGAACGTCTGCCGCGGCGGCGGACGCGACCTCGCAAGAAAGGACTCTGTCATGTTCAGTTCCCTCGCGTTGGCCGCGGCGCTGACCGTCGCGCCGTCGCAAGGCTCCATCAAGCTCACCAACGTCCGGACTACCTACGGCGAACTCGGCCCGGTTCGCTCCGACGCCAAGTTCCTGCCCGGCGACCTGTTCTTCCTCGCCTTCGACATCGAGGGCATTACACTCAGCCCCGAAGGCAAGGTCTCCTACAGCATGGCGATGGAGGTCCTCAACAGGGCCGGTACCCGCGTCTTCCCGCCGCCCGACCCGAAGGAGCCGAACGCCCCCGTCAAGCCGTTCGACCGCGAGGAACACCTGCCGCTGGGCGGCAACCGCCTGCCGGCCCGCGCGTTCCTGCTGCTCGACCTCAACCAGCAGCCGGGCGCGTATACCTGCCGCGTCACCGTGACCGACCGGACCTCCAAGGCAACGACCGAGGTCAAGCACGCCTTCGAGGTGCTGCCCAAGGGATTCGGCATCGTGAGTCTGTTCACGACCAGCGACGGTGACGGCCGAATCCCGACGCCGCCGGCCGGGCACACGGGCCAGACCATGTACATCCATGCGGCCCTCGTCGGCTATACCCGCGACAAGGACAACAAGACCGACGTGTTCGTCGAGTTCCGCATCCTGGACGAGAACGGCAAACCGACTTTGCCGCGGGCGATCACGCCGCCGGTGCCCAAGGAGATCGACCGCGACGCGCCCGTGTCGATGATCTTCCCGGTGCCGTTCAACCGTCCCGGCAAGTTCATCGCCGAGATCGTCGCCACCGACAACAAGAACAACGGCCGCAAGACGCCCCCGTTGCGGCTGCCGATCCTCATTGTCGAGTCGGCGCGCTAGTAGAATGAGAAGGCATTCACCACAGAGTCACAGAGGACACTGAGAAGAAAAAGATGATGCTTCATCGGTCTTCTCTGTGTCCTCTGTGGTGAATGCCCTATTTCCGAAGCGAAGAGAGAACCGCGCATGTCGCAGTTGCAAGACCGGATCGCGCAGTTCCGCAAGATGGCGGCCGACGACCCCGACAACGAACTCGGTCACTTCCGCCTCGGGCAACTGCTGCTCGAGGACAAGCAGCCGGAGGAGGCCGCGCGGTCGTTCCAGCGGACGCTCGTTCTCAGCCCGAACTTCTCGAAGGTCTACCAACTGCTCGCGCAGGCCCAGACCGAACTCGGCCGTACCACTGAGGCCGTCGAGACGCTCAAGAACGGTTACAAGATCGCCGACAGTCGCGGCGACAAGGTCCCGCGCGACGAGATGGCCAAGATGCTCGTCGCCCTCGGCGAGACGCCGCCGGAATCGAAGCTGACGGCCGCGCCGCCGGCCGGTAGCTTCCCGTGCCAGCGGCCCGGTTGTGTCGTCGGCGGCTACGGCAAGCAGTTGGCCCGGCCGCCAGTCCCCGATGCGATCGGCAAGGACATCTACGAGAAGGTCTGCGCCGATTGCTGGGAGGACTGGTTCCGCAACTACTCGATCAAGGTCATCAACGAACTGCGCCTCGACCTGAGTACGGAACACGGCCAGGAGGAGTACGATAAGTACATGCGCGGCTTCTTCGGCTTCGAATGATCATGCACTACCTCGTCCGCCACGGCACGCCCGGCTTCCTCGGCCGCTTCGCCGCCGCCGATGACTCGGCCTCCGATTTCACCCGCGGCCGGCCGTTCGTCGTCAAGAGCCGCCGCGGCTTGGAACTCGGTGAACTACTCGGTCCTGCCGACGCTGGCTTCGACGACCCCTTCCTCGGCGAACTGGTGCGCCCCGCTTCCGATGGCGACTTGGCCACCGGCGCGTCCCACTCTGTCACGGCGTCGCAACTGTATCAGGACGCCCTGCGACTCGCTGGCGAACTCGACCTGCCGCTCGCGGTCCTCGACCTGGAACTGTTGCTCGACGGCCGGCACGCCGTCCTGCACGCCGTCCGGCTCGGCGACTGCGACGCTGGCCCGTTGCTTGCCGCCCTCGGCGAGCGGCACGACATCGTTGTGCTGCTCTTCGATTTGACCGTCGAGCCGGAACCTCACGGTTGCGGTTCGTGCGGCGACGGCGGCTGCGGTTCGGGCTGCGGCGACGGCGGTTGCGGGACGTGTTCGGCTGGCGGCGCGGCCGAGTTGGCGGCGTACTTCGCCGAACTGCGCACCCAGATGGAACGCGGCCGCGTGCCGCTGGCGTAACCGTCTGCCTTTCGGCGATTCGTAGGGTGGGCCGAGTGGAGCGAGTCCCACCGGGAACGCTCAGCCGCAGAGCATTCGCGGT
>CAZNSL010000268.1:0-7401 GCA_964574975.1 uncultured Alcaligenaceae bacterium
ACCGCAAGAGCCGCTCGCCCGACTGCCGTGGCGTCGCCTGGAGGATGCCAATGGCGACGGCAACCTGCGACCGCAGCTGCGGTTCCTGGATCGTCGGCAACAACGTGAGCAGCGCCTTCGTCTGTTCGGCCGACAGGGCGTTACCGTGCCGTTGGGCGTGGCGGACTAAGGCCTGCGCGGCTGCGGTGCGGATATCGACGGGACGGTTGCCGTTCAGCACTAGGTTGGCGAGGGCGCTCTGCGGTTCGCGGCCCGGCAGGCGGGCCGCCGCCTCGATGGCCGGTCGTGCCAGATCGTCCCTGTCCATTGCCAGGAGGATCTCGCGGGCGGCCGGCCGCACGTCGTAACCCGGGATTTCGCCGGTGGCCATCCGCCGTAGCCACTCGATGGCGACCTGACTGTGGATCTTCCGTTCCTCCGGCGAGAGCGCCGGACTGCCGGCGGGTTGTTCGGACGCCGCGTCGCCGAATTCGCGCACAACCGCTGCTGCCGACCACGGCGCGGCCACGACCGCCACCTGTTTGTAGCTAGCGATCAGGCGGTTGAGCCGGGCCTCCGAGCGGATCGCGGCGGTAGCGCGAGCCTCGGGCGGGGTGAGATACGACACGGGTTTGAGGTTTGGCGACAGGTACGTGCCACCGTTCGTCGCCGGCGGCAGGAACGACACCCGCAAGGGCAGGTGGCCGACGTGGACATCGTAGCGCATCGACGCGAGATTGTCTTCGAGCTGCGGGTATGGGGTCTCGTGGTCGAGGATGATACCGTCGATGTCGGCCGCAAGCTTGAGTCGCCGCATTGCCTCACGGCCGGTGCGAACGACCACGGCTTCGTAGCCAGCGGCCCGCACGGCATTGCCGATCGCCTCGCCTTCCGCCGGATCGAAGTGCGCCACCAGGATGCGCTTGGTCGTGGGCAGCGTTGTCTCGGCGTCAGCCGCCAGCGCTCGCCGCAGCACCTCGACGATCCGGGCGTGCGCCGAGTGGACGCCGTAGGGCGGCAACCGCAGGAGTGCGTCGGCCGCGGTCAGTGCGACGCGGCGGTCGGGGTAGTTGACGGCTTGCGACAGTACGGCGGCGCTGGCCCGATCGCCGCGAGGCGCCATAGCTCGGATGATCGCCAGCGCCAGGGCCGAGCGCTTCTCGGCCAGGGCGACTTCGAGCGTGCGGTTGAGTGCCCCGATGTAGACAGTGGAGAGCAGTTCGTTGACGTCCGGTGCGGCTTGGGCCAGCGGCGTCGCGTAACCGGCCCGCTCCATCGCCTTCTCGGCAGCGAGGCTGAGAAAGACGATTTGCGCCGGTTCGTACGCCGGGTCGAGTTGCAGAGCCCAGCGGGCGTAGCGCAGCCCGAGGTACTCTTCCGCCTGGCTGGCGGTCGCCGGGTAGTGCTTGAGACCATTGCCTTCCCAGCGCCAGATCGGCACCGACTGCGGGTTGGTGAAGTTGGCCTTGTGCCGCCAGAGGTCGTTGGCCGCGCGGGTCAACTCAAGTTTGGCGATCGGCTGCTGCGAGGGCGTTAGGCCACGGGCCTTGACCAGCGCTGCCGTGGCCGCGCGGCGGACTTCGTCGGACTGAGCCGTGCTATTGGCGAGGAAGTCGAATTCGGGCAATGGGTTCGTCTCGGCCCGCTGGACGAGCGTTCGTAGGTCGCGCCGCTCGGCGACGGCGTTGATGAGCTGCACCTTCAGGACCGGGTCGTCCACGTCGATCGCTGCGAGGATGGCTGGCACGGCGTCCGGGTACAACAGCGGCAGCACGTTGAGGATGAGTGCCCGCTGCATCGGTTCGGGGTCGCCGCGTAAGACGTCGATCAGGTGCGGCACGGCCGAGCCGCCGGAACGCTGAAGTTCGCGCAGTGCGTAGGCCCGTTCCTCGGGCGTGGCCCGCAACTGAGCGATCAGCGACCGGACGCGCTCGGGGTCGCTGAGTTCGGCCTTGGTCGCGGCGGTGACCTTCTGGATCAACTGCTCGGCCGCTTGACGGGCCTCGGCGTCGATCTTGGCGTCGTCGGACCAGCGGGCGACATTGCGGAGTCGCAGGAGCGCGGCCATGCCCTTGCGACGCTCGAGTTCGGCGAAGTCTTTGTCGGTCGGGTTGCTGGCGAGCAGCCCCTTGAGGTAGAACGCCGCCTCGTTGTACTTGCCGGTGTTCATCTCGTACTCGACGGCGTCGAAGTACTCGCCCGGGTTGCGCGGCGGTTCCAGTTGCGGATCCTGGGCCTGCGTGAGGCTGGCCCAGACGCCAACGATGACGAGCGCGATTCGACGGACGGAGTGCGTCACGGTGATACCCCCCTAAAGGTCGCGCTCCGCGCGTACAAGATCCTCGAGCGTCTCGCGGCGGCGGATCGTGCGGGCGGACGCCCCGTCCACCAGCACCTCCGCGGCCCGTGGGCGTGCGTTGTAGTTACTGCTCATGGCCATGCCGTAAGCACCGGCGCTGAACACGGCGAGCAGGTCACCGCGCTGCACCGGCGGCAGGCGGCGGTCGCGGGCGAAGAAGTCGCCCGTCTCGCAGACCGGGCCGACCACGTCCACCAACGCGGTGTCGGGGATGTCGGCGGTCTCGAAGTCCACGGGCGGCACCGGCACGCCCGCGGCCATCCGTGCGGGCCAGATGCGGTGGAAGGCGTCGTAGAGCGTCGGGCGGATCAGGTCGTTCATGCCGCCGTCCTGGATGACGAATCGCTTGCCGCCGGACTCCTTGGTGTAAACGACGCGGCTCAGCAGGATGCCGGCATTGCCGACGACGAACCGACCCGGTTCTAATACGAGTTTCACGCGCGCCTCGTTCACCGCTGGCAGAATCGCCTCGGCGAACGCGACGGCCGGCGGGGCCTCGTGCTGGCGGTAGTGGATGCCGTAGCCGCCGCCCATGTTCAGGTGCGTGACCTCGTGGCCCTGCTGCCTCAGAGCGGCAATCAACTCGACGGCCTTGGCCGCGCCGGCGCGATACGGCGCGGGTGACAGGATCGGCGAGCCGAGGTGCATGTGCAGGCCGACGACCTTGACGTGCGGATGGCCGACGACGCTGGCGGCCACGTCGAGGACCGTGACGATATCGAGGCCAAACTTCACGCCCTTGACGCTCGTGTCCGTTTTGACGTGCGTCTTCGGCGGCAGGTCGGGGTTCACGCGCAGGGCGGCGCGGGCAACGACGCCGAGCGACTTTGCCACGTCGGCGAGGGCGTGCAGTTCAGCTTCGCTCTCGACATCGAAAAACGCGACGCCCGCCTCCAGGCCGTATCTCAACTCCGCGTCCGTCTTACCGACCCCAGCAAAGACGATCCGCTCGCCGATGCCGCCAGCGGCGAGGGCGCGATACAACTCGCCGGCCGAGGTCACATCGAAGCCGGCTCCGCGATCGGCCATGAGTCGGGCGATGTGGATATTGGGGTTGGACTTTAAACTGTAGCAGATGAGCGGAGCCGCGGGTGCGAACGCTCGCTGTATCTCAGCGAGTTTGTCGAGGATTGCCGCTTGTGAGTAGACGTACAGCGGCGTGCCGTACTCGGCAGCCAGATCGGCCGTCGGTACGCCCTCGCAGTGTAACGAACCATCGCGGTAGCGGAAGAAATCCATACGCCTTCTAGTTCACCAGGAGTCACGGGTTGTGCCCAGGGGCGAATCGCACGGTCGGCGGGGGAAACGGGCGAATCCGCGCCGTCTGTAGCGGTTTCACGGGCCGGCACGGTCGCATGATCCATCCGCCGCCAGCCGCTCGCGCCAGCGCGCCAGTTGCTTGGCGACCTCCACCGGCGCGGTCGAACCGGCCGAGCGGAACGCAGCGAGCGCGTTGCGCACGCCGAGTATCTCGTAAACATCATTCGACAAACCCGGCACGGCCGCTTCAAACGCTTCCTTCGGCAAATTCGACAATCGGTGCCCGTGCGACTCGGAAAGTTTCACTAGCTTGCCCACGATCTCGTGGGCCGAGCGCATCGGTACGCCACGGGCGATGAGCGCCTCCATGAATGTGGTCGCGTCGAGGAAGCCTTCCTCAAGTCGCGACTCGATGGTGCCGACGCGGAAGCGCGTCGCCCGGATCAGGGCGGCACTCAGTTCGAGCGAAAGGTCCACAGTATCGTAGGCGTCGAAAGCGGCCGGCTTGTCCTCCTGCAAGTCGCGGTTGTACGCCAGCGGTAGTCCCTTTACGAGCATCATCAACTGATGGAGCGCTCCAACGACGCGGGCGGACTTGTCGCGGGTTAACTCCAGCACGTCCGGGTTGCGCTTGTGCGGCATAATCGACGAGCCAGTGCAGAAGGCATCGGGCAAGTCGAGGAAGTCGAACTCCGTCGTACTCCACAGGACCCACTCGTCGGCCCAACCGCTCAGGTGCAGGGCGACCATCGACAGGCAGAACGCGAACTCAATCAGGAAATCGCGGTCGCTCGACACGTCGAGGCTGTTGGTCGCCACGGCATCGAATCCGAGTTCGGTGGCCACCGAGTCGCGATCGATCGGTAGCGATGTACCGGCCAACGCGGCGGCCCCGAGTGGCAGGACATTGACGCGGCGGCGGCAGTCGGCGAGGCGGTCGCGGTCGCGCTGGAACTTTTCGACGTAGGCCAGGCAGTAGTGGGCGGCGAGGACCGGCTGGGCACGCTGCATGTGCGTGTAACCGGGCAGTACCAGCCGCTCGTGCCGTCCGCCGAGATCGACGAATGCGGCCTGGAGGGCCGCAAGCCGGGCGTCGATTGCATCGACGGCGTCTCGGGTCCAGAGCTTCATATCGGTGACGACTTGGTCGTTGCGGCTGCGGGCCGCGTGCAGCTTGCGGCCGAGGTCGCCGAGGTCGTCGATCAGTGCGCGCTCGATGTGCGAGTGAATGTCTTCGAGCGCCGTCGAGAAGGTAAACTCGTCGCGCTCGATCCGCCCGGCGATGGCGTCGAGCGACGCGACAATGCGGCCGGCTTCTCCGTCGGTAAGCAGCCCGGCGCGGGCCAACATGCGCGCGTGGGCCTGGGAGGCGAGCACGTCGTGGTGAAAGAGTCGACGGTCGGTGGAGATGGATTCGGTGAACGCCTCGACGCGAGCGTCGGTGCCGCCCTCGAAGCGGCCGCCCCAAGTCTTGTGAGTATTCGGCACGTTTAGCGACGCTTCGCCGAAGCGTCCGATGCGCGCACGCTTCGGCGAAGCGTCGCTAAACAGATTACAGCCCCAGTTCCTTCAACTGCCGACGCTCGACCGGGGCGGGTGCGCCGGTCATCAGATCGCGGGCCTGCTTGTTCTTCGGGAACGCGATCACGTCGCGGATGTTCGCTGTCCCCGCCAGGAGCATCGACAGCCGATCGACGCCCAGGGCGATACCGCCGTGTGGGGGTGCGCCGAACTTCAACGCGTCGAGCAGGAAGCCGAACTTCGATTGCGCCGTTTCCTTGTCCAATCCGAGAACGCTGAAGACGCGCGATTGCACGTCCGGGCTGTGGATACGGATGCTACCGCCACCCACTTCATAGCCGTTGATGACCAGGTCGTACGCCTTCGCTTTCACCTTGCCGGTGTCGCTCTCCATCTGCGGCAAGTCCTCGTCCTTCGGCGACGTGAACGGGTGGTGGTTCGACACCCAGCGCTTCTCCTCATCGTCCCAGCCGAACAGGGGAAAGTCCACGACCCAGGCGAGCTGGAAATCTTTGGAGGCCGGGCCGATCAACCCGAGTTGCTGCGCCAGGTGGACGCGCAGGTTGCCGAGCGATTGGCAGACCACATCCTCCTTGTCCGCGACGAACAGGAGCAGGTCTCCCGCCTCGGCGTTCAACGCCTTCCGCAGCGAGGCCTGCAATTCTGGCGGGAAGAACTTTTCGATCGACCCGGTGAGCTTTTCGGCTTCGACCTTCACCCAGGCCAGGCCCTTCGCACCGTACTGTTCGATATAAGTCGGCAGTTTGCCGCCTGGCTTCAGATCGGTGTTCGAGAACTTTGCGGCCGCGCGCTTGGCGTTGATGGCACGCACGCGATCGCCGCGCTCGGCCGCGTCGAGGAAAACCTTGAATGTCGAGGACTTCATCAACTCGGTCACGTCGGCGATTTCCAAGCCGAAGCGCAGGTCCGGCTTGTCGCTGCCGTAGCGCAGCATCGCATCTTCGTACTTGAGCCGTGGCAGCGGCAGCTTCACTTCGTGACCGAGGGTCTCGCGGAAGACGGTCGCGACCAGTCCTTCGATGACGCCAAGGACATCGTCCTGTTCGACGAACGCCATCTCGAAGTCGAGCTGCGTAAACTCCGGTTGGCGGTCGGCTCGCAGGTCTTCGTCGCGCATGCAGCGGGCGATCTGGAAGTACTTGTCGTAGCCGGCCACCATCAGCAGTTGCTTGTAGAGCTGCGGCGACTGTGGCAGGGCGTACCACGCCCCCGATGTCACTCGACTGGGGACGAGGTAATCGCGGGCACCTTCCGGCGTCGACTTGCCGAGGAAGGGCGTCTCGATTTCTAGAAAGCCTCGTTCGCTCAAGTGGTCGCGAATCACCTGAACGCACTTGTGCCTCAACATCAGGATGCGCTGGAGCGAAGGGCGGCGCAGGTCGAGGTAGCGGTACTGGAGCCGCAGGTCCTCGTTGGCGAGTTCGTTGCCGGGCAGTTCCGACACCTCGAACGGCGGCGTCGGGCACCGGTTCAAGATCTGTAGTTCGAGCGCCTTAACTTCGACGGCCCCGGTGGCCAGGTTGGCCTTCGCCTGGCCCTCGATCCGTTTTGCCACGACACCTTTGACCGAGACGCAGAATTCGCTGCGCAATTCCTTGGCAGCCTTGACGAGTTCCGGCTTGTCGGCCTCGAAGACCACCTGGGTGACGCCATAGCGGTCGCGCAGGTCGATGAACACCAGCGCGCCCTGGTCGCGGTAGGTGTTCACCCAACCGTTGAGGACCACGGACTTCCCGACGTGGTCCTCGCGCAATTCACCGCACGTGTGCGTCCGCCGCAGGAATGCCATCGAATTCTCCCAAGGTACTTGCAATTGGCTCGAATCGGAGGGATTATACGGTCCCGGCCGCTAACCCCAAGGGACGGACAATCCATCGGCCATCGCGGTTCGTCGGCCCGTTTCCTCGACGGAGGCGCTCATCGACGCCCTGGCCGAGCACAAGTGCGATTTGCAAGGGAGAGATGAACGACGATCTGCGGATCGTCCCCACGGCACTCGGTGATGCGTTGGACGTGTCGGAGTCCACGGAGATACTGCCGACTTCACCGTCTCGATGGAGGAGGCGGATTCACCGCAGAGGGCGCGGAAACCCCAGCGGGAGGAAAGAAGGGAATAGGTCGATCCCCCGTCTATTCTCTGCAGCCTCTGCGGCAAATGTCCTACGCCTTCGCCGTCAGCACTGGCGAGGAGGGGCTGAGCTTGCGGATCTTTTCGAGGATCTTCTGCTTGTCGCCGTCGGTCTTGGCGGCGGCGAGCTTGT
>CAZNSL010000269.1:0-461 GCA_964574975.1 uncultured Alcaligenaceae bacterium
GATGCTCTTCTGCGTCCGCGGCCTGAGGCCCGGCCGTCCGTGGAAGACCGGCGCGATCGCGTTCAGCTTCTGGGCGATCAACATCGGCCTGTTCCTGATGGTGACGCTGAGCCTGTTGCCGGTGGGGCTGATGCAGACCTGGTAGGCGGTCGAGCGCGGCACCTGGTCGGCCCGTAGCGCCGAGTTCATGCAAACGCCGACGATGGATACGCTGCGCTGGCTGCGCGTCGTCGGCGATACGATCTTCGCCGCCGGCGTGCTGGCGATGGGCTGGTTCAAGCTCGGCCTGCTGACCGGCCATTCGTTCGTAAGCGATGAGCCGGAGGTTCCCGCCGGCGAACTGACGGCGACCACCGTGGGATGACGGTTCCTCCGTGTCGGAAGCGGGGGGGCGGGGCCCCGGGGGGGGCGGGCCCCCCCCCCCCGCGAGCGCACAGGGGGGGGGGGCCCCCCCGGGCCCC
>CAZNSL010000269.1:471-7392 GCA_964574975.1 uncultured Alcaligenaceae bacterium
GGCGCTGGCCCGGTGCAGTCGCGGCCAGCGCCGACGCTTCCGGAACGGAGGGCCTGTCGCACCGGATTCGCCCCGCCGGGACCGCCCGGCAAAGGGACGGGAGTTCAACGATGAATCAACAGTATCTCTACTTCGCGGACCTGGCGCGCGAGGTTTCGCCGCCGGTCAACGGGATCCTCAGCCACACGCTGTACCAGGATGCGAAACTCAAGGCGAGCCTGTTCGGCTTTGCGGCCGGCCAGGAGTTGTCGGAACACACTTCGTCGATGCCGGCCGTGATGCACTTCCTGGCAGGGGAGGCAACCGTCACCCTCGGCAGCGACACGAAAGAGGTCGAGTCGGGGGCGTGGGTCCACATGGCCCCGAATCTGGCGCACACCATCCGCGCGAAGACGCCCGTCGTCATGCTGCTCTTGCTGTTCCGCTGATGGAGCCGCGGGCGGTGCGATCCTCATCGGCGCGTCGCGTCGCTCTCCGCGAGGTACTCCTCGGTGGAGACGAGCTTCGCGTAGCCGAAGCGCAGCGCCGCCATGAAGGCGGCATGCACGTCCGCGGCGGGGACGACGGTCCCCTCGAACTCCTGGTCGCGGGTGGCGCAGGCGTCGTGGACGACGACGCACGCGTAGCCGAGATCGCTCGCGGCGCGGGCCCCCGCGTCCACGCACATGTGGCTCATCGCCCCGCAGACGACAACTTCCTCGATCCCGTGGCGGTCCAGGATCGCCTCGAGGTCGGTCTCGCGGAACGCGTTGACGTGGTGCTTCAGCACGGCGGGTTCGCCGTCCAGCCCGCGCACCTTCGGATGGGTCTTCGCCCCGTCGGACCCCGGCGCGAAAAACGGCGCGTCGGCGGTCGGGAACTCGTGCCGGACGTGGACGACCAGATCGTCCGCCGCGCGGGCCGCCTCCAGGAGCCGCGCCGCGTTGTCCGCGGCCGACTCGATCCCACTCAGCGGCCATTTGCCGCCGGGGAAGTAGTCGTTCTGGACGTCGATCAGGACCAGCGCTCGCTTCGGCATCATCGACCCTCGTTGGGCAACGGCTCAGCCGGCCCGGCCCAGTCCACGGGCGAATCCCCGGCCGCCCTCAGCGGCCTCCGGCCTCGGCCGCTGCGTCGAACTCGATGCCCTGCGCCGGCGGCAGGTTGCCGCGGACGGTGGTTTGCGCCGGTTCAATCGTTCGGGTACAACTGTGCGGCCTTCAGTTGTTCGACGAAGACAGCGGTCCGATTCGGGAAATAGTCTTCCAGGAGCCGCTTCACTTCAGGCCGCCAGTGCTTGTCTCGCGTGTACAGTTCGTATGGGCCTTCCTTGTACTGATGCACGTCGCGCCGATAGTCGCCCCACCGGGCCGACTCCGCAATGATGGCCGCGTCGAGTGTGTCCGCAAGACGACGATAGCGCGCCGCTGCATTTGATGGGGCGAGAGCACCGTTGCCGGCAAGATGCCGCAGGGCCTGCCGTGCGAACAGTTCGCGAAACCCGGCGTCGCCGCGGAGTCTTTGGAACAACCGCATGGGGCTGAAGTCGTCGTCCTGTGTCAGGATGCTGTCGTTCACGTACTCAAGCGTTCGCTCACCGTCCCAGACGAAGAAGCTGAAACGTCCCGCGTCGGTCCTCTTGCGCGCGGCGTACCAGTTGGAGGCCGCGTCCCAATCTCCGTTGGCACCGTAGAGATTCAGGAGGATGTAATCGCAGAACGCCGGCACGTCGAGCAGTTCGCCGACCGCATCTGACCGCGCCCGGTTGGTCGTGCCAGAGTTCGCGAGGACGAAGAGTCGCTTCCAGGCAACGTCGTCGCCGCTCAGCACTTTGTCCGCGTTGCGCGCGTCGTAGTCCTTGTCGCGCCCACCGAGGTGCGCCGCAACGAAATGCTCGTCCGGGCGCTCGGTGAGGTTGTAGACGCCCCAATACAGGCCGTTGAGGTACAGGTGAACGAAGCCGCCGCGCGCGGACACACGGTCCATGGCCGCGTAGCTTTCTCGCATCCATTGATCGCGAAGATAATCCGCCGAGCGACGCTCCGCGGCGCTCCAGTGCAGCCACGAATGATTGTTGCCGCCGCGAAGGATCAACTGATCGAATTCCTTCACCCCGTCGTCGAAAAGCGGGTACTTCAGCTTCGCCGCGCCGTACTTCTTTTTGAACGCGAGCCGGAACGAATGTTTGGGCGACTCCTCCGGACGGCGATTCCACCCGCCTTGAATGCGCAGCCCGGCCGGACTCCTGAAGCCGTCGACGCGGCCGGCCGAGAACCACTCGGCAAAACACGGGCGCTCCCACGCACCGCCACTCTCCTGGGGGTGCGAGTAGAGGCCTCGGTCACTCCCGAAAAGCTCCGCCGGGTCGAGCACGAGGGCGAGCGACGGCAGCGCGCTCAACGCGGCCGTCATTTGGCCGCGATATTCGGCTGCGTTTACGACATCGGGATCCATGTCGTAATCGGCGACGACGGGTTTCCCTTGGCTCGTGCCCCACGTTGGCGGAAAGCCAGCGCCGGTCTGCCGCGCAACAGCTTCGGGGAACACAAACGTGGCCGCGCCTTCACTTCCGACCGGATTCCGGCCCTGGAAGGCGCTCGCCCGCACGACCGTGGTGGTGGCAACCCGGACTGGCGAAGTGTAGCGAATGCCGTTAGCCGGGGACGGCGCTGTGGCGTCGGTGGTGAAGTAAATCGTCGCGTCGGTGGCGTTGGTCGAGAGCGTCAGCATCAGTGGCTCGTGCCGCAGGCCACCGCACGTGGAGAATTCGACGGACGCATGGGGCGCGGCGGCAACGCCGGCCGCGGCCAGTGCCGACGCAAACAGAATGGAGGTCATCGCCCGCCGGCCTCGGTCGCCACATCGAACTTGATGCCCTGCGCCAGCGGCAGGTCGCGCGAGTAGTTCACCGTGTTCGTCGCTCGCCGCATGTACGCCTTCCAGGCGTCCGACCCCGACTCGCGGCCGCCGCCGGTGTCCTTCTCGCCGCCGAACGCGCCGCCGATCTCCGCACCGCTGGTGCCGATGTTGACGTTGGCGATGCCGCAGTCGGACCCGGCCGGCGACACGAACAACTCCGCCTCGCGCACGTCGTTGGTCAACACCGCCGACGCCAGGCCGTGCGGCACCTCGTTGTGCAGGCGGATCGCCTCGGCGAAGTCGCGGTAGCGCATCGCATAGAGGATCGGCGCGAACGTCTCCTCCCGCACGACGGCCGCCGTTGCGTCGATCTCGACGATCGCCGGGCGGACGTAGTAACCGCCGGCCGGCACCCCAGCAGTGACCCGCTCGCCGCCGGTGACGACGCCGCCGGCCTTCTTGGCCGCGGCGAGCGCCGCCTGCATCCGCTCGAACGCCCCGCCGTCGATGAGCGGGCCGACCAGCGTACTCGGCTCGCGCGGGTCGCCGACGGGCAGGCGAGCGAACACGGCCTTCAGCCGCCCCGTCAGGTCCGCCGCAACCGACTCGTGGACGATTAGCCGTCGCAGCGTCGTACACCGCTGGCCACAGGTGCCGGCGGCGGCGAAGGTGATCGACCGCACCGCCAACTCCAGGTCGGCCGACGGGGCGACGATCATGGCGTTGTTGCCGCCGAGTTCCAATAGCGATCGGCCCAGCCGAGCCGCCACCCGCTGTGCCACCGCCCGGCCCATCGCGCACGACCCAGTCGCCGACAAGAGCGGCAACTCCCGGGCGTCGGCCATCGCCTCACCGATATCGGTGCCGCCGACGACGAGGCAGGCGACGCCGTCGGGCACGTCCGGCATCTCGTCGAGAACTTCCTTGACGACGGCGTGCGCGGCCAGGGCCGACAGCGGCGTCTTGGGCGACGGCTTCCAGACGATCGGGTCGCCGCAAACCAGGCCGAGCATGGCGTTCCACGCCCAGACGGCGACGGGGAAGTTGAACGCGGAGATGACGCCGACCGGACCGAGCGGGTGCCACTGTTCCATGAGGCGGTGGCCGGGCCGTTCGCTGGCGATGGTCAGACCGTAAAGCTGCCGGCTCAGGCCGACGGCGAAGTCGCAGATGTCGATCATTTCCTGGACTTCGCCGGCCGCCTCGGCCACGATCTTGCCGGCCTCGCGGCAGACGACGGCGGCCAGCTCCTGCTTGCGGGCCCGCAGCCGTTCGCCGATTCGGCGGACGAACTCGCCGCGCACCGGCCCCGGCACGACCCGCCACGCGAGGAACGCTTCCCCGGCGGCGGCCAGCGCCCGCGTGAGGCCGCCGGCCGTGGCGGACGGGAAGTCGGCGAGGGTGGTGCCGTCGATGGGCGACCGGACGGCCAGCGGCTCGCCGTCGCCCGAAAACGAGCGGCGGCCGATGTGGACGGCGGCGTAAGGCGGGGTCGGCATGGCGGTCTCCGGTCACGAGCGGGTCGGCCTACCGACAGCATAGGGACCGACCCCGTCGCGGGCCGCTCACCGGCGCGCCAGTCGATTTGCGTGGATGGCGCATCGCCAGCCCGCAGCGACAGCGACAGAGGAAGCTCGACCCGTCGCTGGCGCTCCGGGCTGGTGGGGTGGCAGTAATGCATTCGGGTTCAGTTCATGACGAGAGACGCGGTGCGGATGGTCCCGCCCGCGTCCCGGCCCTCGAATAGAACGGCC
The DNA here is from genome assembly GCA_964574975.1 of uncultured Alcaligenaceae bacterium. Lineage (GTDB taxonomy): Bacteria > Planctomycetota > Planctomycetia > Gemmatales > Gemmataceae > JAXMAS01. The sequence goes on from CAZNSL010000269.1 coordinate 5,064, forward strand.
TTCGCCACCGGGTCGAACCACTGGCCACACTGGCCGACGAGCAGGTCGGCATCGGCTGGGGCCGTGGCGGTGGTGAGGACCAGACTGGTGACGTACGCGAACCCATTCCGTTGCGACACCGTCGTCGACTCGTGGACGCCGACCGGATCGGGGTAAGACGGCGGGGTGCCGCCGGCGGTGAACGGGGCGCTGGACTCGATGCGGACGATCGCTTCGACGGGGGTCGTCGACACCCCGAGGCGGCGCAGGCGCAGCCAGACATCGTTGGGGCCGTCGAGCAGTTCCAGCGCGAAGTCGGTGTCGTCGTAGCGTTGCCGCCCCTCGGTCAGGGGCCAGCACACGTACCAAGCCCCGGGGTACTGGTAGCCGCGGTTGATCGCGTAGGTGCGGGCGATCGAGACACCAAAGCCGGTCACCAGTACGTGCACCCATAGCCACAACGCCGGCCGCAGCCCGTCCAAGTGACCGACGATGACGGGGCCCGTGAGCTGGGTAAACGTGAACGGGATTTGCACGTCGGTGGTGTACTTCCAGGTGCCGGGGAGCGGGATCGGGCCAGGGCCATAAGCCGATACGCCGTCGCTGACCGGGCCGTCGATCTGCCCGGCGGATCCTTCGAGAAGCTGGACGCTGCCGCGCACCCGGCCGACGGTGTGCCCGGTCCCGGCTTGGAAGATCAGTTGCAACGGGCCGGCGACGGTCTGCACGTCCCGGACGGTGAACCGGTTGCCGCCGATGCCGAGGTCGCCCGACCCACCGGCGGTCGCCGTGCCGACGAACGTGCAGCGGTACAGGCCGCAGTCGTCGCCCACGGAGAACTGGGTGAGGTTATAGAACGCGCTGTCGATCGCGTTGACGCGGGCGATGCCGAGCCGATGGTCGTAGGCCCGCACGATCTGGCAGTTGCGGAAGGTGATGTCGGAGCAGAACTCCTCGACCGAGGTGGTAACGCGGCAGTTGTCGATGAGCGCGTCGCGGACGGTGTTCAGGGCCAGGGCTACGCCGCCGGGGATGGCCTCGCACTCGCGCAGGGCGACGTGGCCCGAGGTGACGATGACGACGCCGTTGCTGGCGACGTTCGGGTCGTCCACGGCGCGGACGTGGCGGACGCGGTCGAGGGTGACGTTGACGCTGAACTTGATCGCGAGGTCGGCGTTGTTAACGTGGGGGTAGCTACCGCCGAAGGTCAGGCCGCGGATGGTGATGTCTTCGCACCACCGACTCCGCAGACCCGTGGCTGGGTCGGGGCTGGGCGGCACGACGGCGGCGCGGCCGTCGAGGTACGAGTTGCGCAGGGCACTTTCCAGGGTCAGGATTGTGTCGAGGGTCTCCGGGTGGATGGCGATGTCCTCGACGCGAACGAACTCGCCGTAGGTTTCCAGTTCGCCGACGCCGTCGGTGACGTAGATCCAGCATTGCTTGGAGAACAGTGTGGCGGCTGCCATCCCTGGGATCGTGAGTGACGTGGCCCCGGCGATGACACCGCCCGTCTGCAACTTGCGGCCGTTGAAGAGGTAGGTGGCCGCGTTGACTTCAGGAATAAGGTCGGCATCGACGGTGATCGTGCGGTTTAAGACATCCTTGGCCGTAATGACGGCCACCTGCTGTACTGCCTGGCGAGTGTTGGGGAGGTTTGCGGTCTTGAAGAGGATGATCGCGTCGCCAACTTGGTAGTTGGGGTATCGCGGCTGTGGGGCCGGCAGGACCGGGAATTGAAATTGCTTCGGATTGCCCGCCACTCGGTTGAATCCATCCCCTCGCCCCATGGGGTCGAGGAGTGTACTCAGGTTGATGTTGATCACCGAGTTTTCCGCGGTGAACCCCGTCGCCCGGTACAGCGAGCAGCCGTCGCCGTCGATGGTCAAACCGCTGTGGGCGGCCGTGAGAGTCACGTTATCGGCGAGTTGGTAAATGCCCTTGGGCAGCTTGAGGGTGCCCCGTTTGTTGCCGGATGCCGCATAGGCATTCAATGCGTCGATCAGGTTGTTCCGGTTGGTCAACGCGTCGTTGCTCAGCACCACCGTAATTGTGTACGAGGCCGCGTCGACGAGGTCCTTGGGCGAGATTGCCATGGCGGAGGTCAGGCCGTCGGCATCCAGCGGCAGAAAGGCCGCCTCAGGGGGTGTATCGGTCGAGGGCAGTTTGTAGATGCGTTTGCCGGCCATCAGTTCACCTCATAGGTCAGGACAGTGCCGCCGTCGTCGGCGTCGATCGAGATGGTGTCGTCCGCTAGGATCGCGTCGTCGTCCACGGTCGCTTCCTCCAGGCGCGGCGGGTGGCCGCGCGGTGCCATAGAAACGTCGAATTGCGGCGCGCGGCGTCCTCGGGC
>CAZNSL010000270.1:0-7387 GCA_964574975.1 uncultured Alcaligenaceae bacterium
GATCGACCCGCCCATCGGCAGCGGTATCTTCTTCTGCTGGATGCGGACAATCTCCTCTTCGAGCTTGTACTTGTGGAAGAGCGGCTCGGAACTTTCGTAGTGCTTCAGGCGATTGGCGTAGCGCGGCATGACCGCCTTCAGGAACTCCTGGGCGTGGGTGAACGCCTCCGGTTCATCCACCCAGATCGTGTCGATGTCGTGGGTGAACGTGTCGCGGATCGTCCGCGTGATCATGTCGCTTTCCTGGTAGCAGGCGGCCGGAGCCTTCTGCCGCCGCACCCGCTGCGTCACTACCTGCCAGATGCGCAACAGGTACGCCAGGTCGTTCTGGAGTTCTTTCTTGTTCTTGTCGACGCCGGCCGTGCGGATGATGAAGCCAACGCCTTTGGGCGGATCCAACTCGCCGAGGATGTCCTTGAGTCGGCGGCGGGCCTCTTCGTCGTCGATTTTGCGCGACACGCCGATTCGATTCAGACCGGGCATCAGCACGAGGTATCGACCCGCGATCGAGATATAGGTGCTGAGCGTCGGCCCTTTGGTACCGATGCCTTCCTTGATGACCTGGACGAGGACTTCCTGACCGCGCTTGAAGATCTCCTGAATCGGCGGCTTCGGTCGGCCGGTGCCGTCGCGGCCCATTTTGTGACGGGTGCGGCGGCCGCGTTCCGGCCGGCGGCGCGACGCGCCACCGTCCTCGTCGATCTCCTCGCTTTCGGCCTCGTCGTCCGAATCCTCTTCGGCGTCATCGCATTCGTCGTTCGAACTATCGCCGTTCTCGACATCGAACGATTCGTCGCCATCTTCCGTACGGCGCTCGGCCGACTCCAATATCGGTGGTTCGTCGTCCGAATCCACGTCTGTTTCACTGACGTCGGACTCGTCGCCCGTTGTCTCAGCTTCCATCGCGATGTCGCCCGACTTCTTCTTGCCGCGCCGTCGGCCACGGCGGCGGCGCTTTTTTGGTTCGGCCACCTCGCTCGCTTCGTCGGCGTTGTCTACAGGGATAGTTTCCTCCGGTTCCGACGAGGATTCGGCCGATGGTGTCGGTTCGTCGTCGAACAGGCCCGCACCGAATGGGCGATCCTCTCCTGGAGGCGGAGCCGACGGCGCGGTTCGCGCGACGGATGTATCGCGCCGCGGTTCTTGCTTGGGACCACGGTCCTCGCGCCGACTGCGACCGCCGTCGTCGCGACGATGCCGCCCGCGCTCGCTTCGCTCGCCGTGGTCGCCACGGCTATGTGATTTTTCCAGGTGGCGGTAGTACGCCGGGTCGATGTCGGAGACGTGCAGGAAGCCGTTTCGGCCGATGCCGAAGTCGACGAATGCTGCCTGGATTGAGGGTTCGATGTTGACGATTCGACCCTTGTAGATGTTGCCGACGTAGCTTTCCTGGCTCGTGCGTTCGACGTACAGTTCTTCGAGAACGTTGTTCTCCAGAATCGCAATTCGGCATTCCTCCGGCTGGAGGACGTTGATCAGCATCTCTTTCTTCATGTGCGTTGACTCTCGGGACGGGACGCGCGCTAGCGCGACCCTGGTGTGTACGAACGGTGTCTCGGTGGGGTTGGGCACCCGAACGGCCAGCAAACGCGGCCGCGGGGAGTCTGTCGGTGATCGGCAGTCGCGCGGGACATCGAGGCTCGGCGGCCGACTCGGTCGAGGGGCACGGCCGTGGCCGCCGCCGGTTCGGGCGCGGCCCGGACGCGCCCCGGAAGCCGGGGCCGCAACGGATCCTTCAGTGCCGGCGGCTCGGAGGCCGCCCTATCGCGCCGCGTCGGGCACGAGTCGCCGCGTCTGCTCGCGCAGGAAGCTCGTGATGTCGCGGGCGGTTTCCAGGCGAGTTGCCTCTTTGGCAACTCCTTCCGCTTCGCCCGTCGAGACGGAGCGGATCAGTTTTTTCACCTCGGGGATATTGTGCGGCGTCACACTAAACTGCCGCAGGCCCATCCCGATAAGAAGTAGTGTATAGATCGGCTCGCCGCACATCTCGCCGCAGACGTTGACGTCGACGTTGGCGTTCTTGCCGGCCTCGACGACGCTAGCGATCAACCGCAGCACCGCCGGGTCGGCCGGCGAGTACAGCGACGCCATCTGCTCATTCGTCCGGTCGGCGGCAAGCGTGTACTGCACGAGGTCGTTCGTACCTACGGAGAAGAAATCCACTTCCCGCGCCAACTGATCCGCCATCAGAGCGGCGGATGGCACTTCTATCATAGTGCCAACGGGAATTTTCGGGTTATACGACTCGCCGTCCTCCTCCAGATCCTCTTTCACCTCGGCTAGCAGCATCTTGCACTGACGCAGTTCGAGCAGCGTACTGACCATCGGGAACAAGATGTGGACGTTGCCGACGCAACTCGCCCGTAAGATCGCACGCATTTGCTTCTTGAACAAGGTCAAGTTTCTCAAGCAGTACCGTACGCTGCGGACGCCGAGGAAGGGGTTGCGTTCTTTGTAGGACGCACCTGAGTACGAACTGAATTTGTCGGCCCCTAAATCGAGTGTACGAATGACGACCGGCTGACCGGCCGGAAGCGATCTCAGCACTGTACAATACGCCTCGTAATGCTCTTCCTCGCTGGGGTCCGTCGTCCGTCCGAGGTACAGGAACTCGGTGCGGTATAGCCCGACGCCTTCAGCTCCGCGTTCGATGCAATGCGCCGACTCCTGTGGGAATTCGATGTTTCCCATGAGCGTCATGCGGACGCCGTCCTTGGTGACGGCCGGCAACTCGCGCAGTTCGCCCAGTCGGCTCTCGAAACAGCGGTAGCTGGCCCGCTCGCGCTCGTACTTTTCGAGCGTCGCATCGTCCGGGTCGAGAATCAATAGTCCTTGATTCCCATCGACGATGACCAAATCGCCACCGCATACGTCGTCGGCAAAGTTACCGAGACCGACGACGGCGGGAATTTCCAGCGCCCCGGCCATGATCGCCGTGTGGCTCGCCCGGCCGCCGGCCTCGGTGGCGAACGCGTGGACCTTTTCCGGGTCCATCGCAGCCGTTTCGCTCGGAGTCAAGTCGTGGGCCAGCACGATGACGGGCATGTCGAGGTGTGCCAACTGCTCGCGCTTCTCGCCGAGGAGGTGGCCGAGGACGGTTCGCTCGATGTCGTAGATGTCGGCGGCTCTCGACGCGAGCGACGAGTCGTGGCTGAGGTTTTCGAGTGCCTTGGCGTAGTGCCGCATCACCCGGCTGACGGCGTATTCGGCGGCATAGTGGTTCTCGCGAATCAGCGCCTCGATCTCGCCGACCATGACGGGGTCTTCGACGAGTAGCGCATGGGCCTCGAAAATGGCGGCGTACTGCCGGCCGAGGCGCTCGTTGATCGCGCCCTGATGACCGCGAATGGCGACTGCCGCCCCGCGGAGTGCGGCACGGACTCGGGCAGTTTCGGCACCGGTCTGCGATACCGGGATGGTGCGGCGAGGGATGTGGTACCACTCGGTATCGAGGACGAGTGCCGGACCAATCGCCACGCCCGCCGAAACCGGGATTCCGCGGTAGATTTCCATATTAGTCGCGTGGCCGTCAACCTTTGGGAGGTACGGCGCTCGCCTCGTCCTCGTCCCAGTTAGAGATGTCGAAGATGCTTCCCAACGCGGCGAGCGCATCGGTAGCGTCGGCACCGCAGACCTCGATGGTCAACTCCGCGCCCGGCTCGGCGGCGAGCAACAGCAGGTCGAGTTGACTCTTGCCGTTTACGGATTTCCCATCGCGGCAGATGGTCACGCTGCTGTGGTACTGCCGGGCCACCTTGGCGAACATTGCCGCGGGCCGCATGTGCAGTCCCTGCGGGTCGTGGACGACGACGTTGCGTCGCGCCACGTCGGCGTGGATTCCGTTCGCAGCAGGGTCTTGGGGTATGGGGTCTGGGGGTCCGTTGGTCATGGGCGGTCTCCTAACGGTCCCAGTTTTCTGGCGGATCGTCGAGCAGTTTCCAGACGGCGTCCTTCGAGTCGGCCTCCCGCAACAACTTGACGAAGTTGTCGTTGCGCATGTGGCGGACAACGCTTTCTAACGCGCGCAGGTGGTCGCCTGGCCGGTCCTGAGGCGAGATCAACAGGACGAAGACATAGACCGGCTCACCATCGATCGACTCGAATGGTACGCCAGCCTTCGATAGTGCGATAGCTCCGGTGAGGCGGTCCAAGCTCGGGTGCTTGGCATGTGGGATGGCAATACCCCGGCCGATGCCGGTGGAGCCGAGTTGCTCGCGCTTGATGACGGCGCGGACGATCTCCTCCGCGACCCCAGCATCGACGTGGCCGGTCGCGCGAAGGCTGTCGACGATTTCGCGGATGGCGGCCTCCTTGCCGGTCGCGGTTAAGTTCGGGAGGATGGCCTCCTTCACGATGAAGTCGGTCATCGGCATGGCCGGAAACTCCTCTGGGCGTCGGGGCACGGGGCCGTCAGGCTGGGCCGGGGCCGCCGTTACGGGCCTGAACGGCTTCCACATCGCCTGCGTGGGGCGTACGGCGGTGGTCCTGAATCTTTTCCTTGTATTTGCGGATCTGGTGCGTCAGTTTATCCACGGCAGCGTCGAGGGACACTTGCAACTCGCCGTTGGTCTCGTGGGCGACGAACTCGTGCTTATGTTCGGCCAAAGCCCGCATTTCCACGGTTTTGCGGTCGTCGTGCAGGTCCACGGCGACCTCGATCAGCGTCAATCGTTCGAAGTAGTGCAGTAGCTTCTCGGCCTTGTCCCGGATCAACTGTTGCGCGGCTTCGCTCAGGTGCCCGTGCCGGGCCGCGATTTTTATCTGCACGACGGTTGCTCCTTCGATGATGTGCCGCAGCGGGGGCCGGCGGGTCGCGGGAATCGCGCTTCTCGCGCCAAACCCGACGCGCGGCGGACTCGGCAAATTGTAACCTACCCGGCCATCTTGTTCAATGACGCAGCGGGCCGCAGGGCCGAGTTTCGGCGTTCCGAGCCGTCCTACGACCCGACCAAAAAGGCCGGGCGGCCAGCACCGCGTTCCGGTGCTGGCCGCCCATCGGACCCCATCGTTGCGGGTCGGATTATTCGAGGGTGTACTCCTCGGAATACAGGTGCGTCGTGAGCTTCCAGCAGATTTCCGTGGCGATTCGGTTGACGAAGTTGTCGCGGAATTTCTCCGTGTTCCCGTCGTCCATCACCGCCATCGGGCCGTGGGCCTTCGACGGGTAGGCGATCGTCATGGACGGCTTGATCGCGGGACCATCGTTCGGCTTCTTCACGTCGAAGACCGCGAGGTCGATCTTGCAGCGACCGTGGTAGAGCTGTTTGTGGCTGCCCGGCTCGTAGAGGTTGAGTCCGACGAGTTCGATGTCGACCACGTAGTCGGCGTCGAACTGTTTACCGATCTCCACGGCCCCCATCGTCTTCCAGCCGGGGTGTTCGCTCTTGAACTTCTCGACCTTGTGGATTGGGATGACCTTCACTTTCTCCTTGTTCGCCAGGCAGCGCTCAGCAAGTTGCTTGGCGACCACTGTGCCAATCTGACGGTCGATGCCAACCTGCTCGTTCGAACCGTCCGGAGCTGTGTACGACAGAATGACGACTTTGACTTCTTTATCGGGCGTGGCCAGTCGGAACTCCGGCTCGACCTTGGACTCGACGCCGTACATCATGAAAAACGGCAGAGTGAGCGGGTTGCACCCGACTCCGGCAACGCAGAGCGTCAGAACCGCCGCCGTCGCTCGCAACTTCCGTGTCGCCGCCATTTCCACACCCCCGTTTATCCCCAGCGCGCCATCCCTAGGACGACCCCCCATCGGGCCAGCGCCAGGATCATGAACACGATCACGGCCTTCAGCACGAACGGCTCCGCACGCCGCACCACGACCCAGGTGCCGTGGATGGCCGAGACCAGGCACCACATAGCCGCAGCCATGAGGAACAGCGCCAGCAGCGTGCCGACCGCGTTCGCCTTCAGCGACGCCGGGATGTCGCCGTGCATCAGTAAGGCGAAACTCGTCGTCATGCCGCACGACGGGCACGGCATCCCTGTCAACCGGTAGAAGTTGCACGACGGCAAACCGAGCTGCCGGTGCGTGCCGTACGCCATTGGCGTGCCGTCCCGGTTGTACGGATCGATCCACGCCGCGACGACGAACAGCCCGACCAGCCCAGCGGCAATCAGCACCAGGAACAGGCGGAAGTTCCGTCCTAACAGCGGAACGACCTCCGGCACCCTCGGAGCAGTCGCGTAAGCATCTTCCAACCGATGGCCGGGCACCATAGCGACCTCCTCGGAGCATGCAAGGTCAAGTTCGTGACAGTCAGAATACTCTTCGATTCGCTTCAGAACGGCGACTCGAAGTAACGCTTCGCACACCGAGAACGAACGAAAATCGAATTCTCGCCCGGCCTCAATCATCGGGCCAGTCGCCCGAAAAGACCTCGGTGGCCGGACCCGTCATGAAAACGTGGTTGTCGGCTTCGGACCAATCCAGTTCGAGGTCGCCACCGGGTAAGTGAGCGCGCAATCGGCGGTTGGTCCGGCCCGTTAACACGCCGGCGACGCAGACGGCACTTGCTCCGGTGCCGCAGGCGAGCGTGAGTCCACTGCCGCGTTCCCAGGTCCGCACGGTGACTTCGTCGGGCGAATCGACGCGGACGAAGTGAACGTTGGCACGCAGCGGGAATGCTGGGTGACGTTCAAAATCCGCGCCGTAGTATTCGGCAGCCGAGCGATCGTCCGGGCCGCAGTCGAGGTCGTCGAGGTAGACGACGGCGTGTGGATTGCCGGTCGAAACACACGTCGCCCGAAATGTTCGGCCCCTCACTTCAATGGCAGCCTCGACGGGCGGATTCCCCGGGAGCGTCGTCGGAATGCCGGCCGCCTGGAGCGTTGGCTCGCCCATGTCCACGCGGACGCGCTCGGCCTTACCGACCGCGATGTCGAGTTCGAGTGCTAGGATGCCGCGGCCAGTTTCGATGCACAGGTTCGACTTGCGCGCGATACCGTGGTCGTGGACGTACTTTGCGACGCAGCGGATACCATTACCGCACATCTCGCCCTCGGAGCCGTCCTTGTTGAATATGCGCATCCGCGCGTCGGCGACTTCCGATGGCAGGATGAGGATCAGGCCATCGGAGCCGACGCCCCGATGGCGGTCGCTGATCGACCGCGCGAGAGCGGTAGGGTCGCGCGGCTGCTGCTGGGCAAAGCAATCGACGTACACGTAGTCGTTGCCGAGGCCGTGCATCTTCGTGAAGCGCATCGGGCTATACCTCAACGGAGTTCTCGCCCTGCCGATGCGCCGACGCGTTGAGACGACTGCGGCTAGTGACGGAAAGTACAACTTACTCCCATTCGATCGTCGCCGGAGGTTTGCTACTTACGTCGTACACCACGCGATTGACGCCTTTCACGCCGTTGATGATCCGCGTCGATACTCGAG
>CAZNSL010000271.1:0-7346 GCA_964574975.1 uncultured Alcaligenaceae bacterium
GCCGGGGTCGCAACTCGTGTTGCAGCAGAAGCATTCACACCGGGCCCATTGGGACGCGATCGACATTGCCACACAACGGCAGGGAAAAGCCGGACGGGTGAAGGCAGTGAAGGGAATTGCCCTGGGAGGGAGGTGGCCAATGACCGCCGGGCAGACGCAGGAGGAAAAGCAGCGGATTCTACTGGGGGTCGTCAGCGAGATGAAGGAACACACCGCCCCGTCCCTGAGCCAAATCTGTGGTCAGCTCGCGGACGAATCCGGCGAACTCGTCGGTTCCGGGACGATCGTCCGGCTGCGGGGCAAGCCGTACCTGTTGACCGCCCAACACGTCGTAAGTGCACTTTTCGCCGGGGCGGCGAGCGGCTCTCGCAGGTACCAGAACGGCTCGTTTCACTCCGTCGGTGACGGCGCGCGGATGGCGAGCACCGGGCCTCGCTGGTACTGTTGGCCGCCGCCGCACGACATTGCCGTGGCGGCGGTCGACCCCGCGGACTTGGCAGGGACGACGGTTGCTGCGCTGCAAGCGTCGAGGTTCGCAAGCACCGCCCGCAACCTCGACGACGACCTGTACTTCGTCCACGGGTGGCCCAGTCAGGGCAGCCGCTTCAGTTCGTTCGCCGGGCCGGGCGTCGTCTCCAGGTCACAGCCGTACGGCGGGTGGCTCACGGCGGACGTGACATGGCCCCTGTTCGACGCGAACGTTCACGTCGCCGTGACCTACCCCATGACGGAGATCGTTGACGAGTTGTGGAAGCCAACCAACCTCCAGATGCCCGGGGGGTTGAGCGGGTCACTTCTGTGGAAGACGAATCGCGTCGGCATGAACACAGAGTGGACGCCGGAGAGGGCGGCCGTCGTCGGCCTGGTCCACCGGTTCGACCAGGACGCGCAGTGCCTCATTGCCACGAGAATCGAGTATGTTAAGGGCCTGCTGTTGACGATGCTTCGGGAGGAATTCGCTTTCTTCCGCTGGCTCGACCGGGGCGCCCCGCCGGGCGACGACTGGGCAGACTGGTTCAGTGCCGAGCGGGACGTGACGGACCTGTGAGGCGACCACCCAACTACTCGCCGGTACGTCGCCTTCGCCATGGATTGGCGGTTTCAAGTCCCTTCGAGAACTGCCCCCGCTGTTCCGGCGCCTCGTGGTCGGGCCCGACGGGCCGTAGCAAACCGCGACGAACAACTCGCACCCCAATCCAAGCGCCCGAGGCGAGTGTCAGCGCCCGGGTCAAGCTCAGATGGAACTCGCCGTGCCCCTGAGTCGGTCCGACCACGCTGCGGCGGAAAGCCCTTGCACCGGCCCCCACCGTCGAAGGCCTGGCGGGATTCGAGCACGTCCCGGCGCAGCTCCTTGCCCTTGGTGACGGCCAGGTCGTTTCCGATCGTCGCCACAAGGAGGGCGGCGAACCGTTCATAGGACCTAACGCTGTAGGGGTGGAACGCGTTGAAAAACCCCTCTGAGGTCGCGGCGAGGACGCGGCGGTCGGCACTGGGAGTTGATGCGTGTGGGCCGCCGGCTTTCACAGTACGCCCAGGCTGGCTGAATCTCCGACGGGGCCGAATCGTCCCGTCACCAGTGGTGCGCCGCTGCGGAATGCACATACAGCGGCCACCCATGCAACCAGCGTCGTTATGCCAAATTGACTGGGTTTTATTCCAATTTTAGTTATACTTATTCCAAGGGGTGAGCATGGCATTCGACAAGTCGCACCTCTTCGAGATCGTCAAGATCGTCGAAGGGGCCGCCAACGCGGACTACGACAAGGTGGCGGCCTATTCGCGCCAGCTCTGCGAGCGCCTGGAGGCGTCCGGCGAAAAGGAGGCCGCCCGCCGGCTGCGCCAGATCCTCACCAACAGCAAGGTCGCCCGCATGGGGTTCGCCCGCGGCGGAACGGCCGCGGCGGCCAACGGCGCCACGCCGCCCCTGCCGGTGGACGCGGAATCCCGGTTGACCACGGCCGACGAGGAGCGCCCGATGCCCGGGGAAGTCGAGCTGTTTCTTGACGACGACGCGCGGGCGGCCGTCGACGACTTCCTCGCCCACGTCCGCGCGGCGGACGAGCTGATCGCCGGCGGCGTGGGCATCGCGCCGTCGATGCTCGTCTACGGACCCCCCGGGTGCGGGAAGACCCAGCTCGCCCGGTTCGTCGCCGCCGAACTCGGCCTGCCCCTCATCACGGCCCGCATCGACGGGCTGGTTTCGTCGTACCTGGGCAGCACCGCCAAGAACATCCGCCAGTTGTTCGACCACGCGACCTCGCGCCCGAGCGTGCTGTTCCTCGACGAGTTCGACGCGATCGCCAAGATGCGCGACGACGCGCGGGAACTCGGCGAACTGAAGCGCGTCGTCATCAGTCTCCTCCAGAACATCGACGCCGCCGGCAAGGACCACGTGCTCGTCGCGGCCACCAACCACGACCACCTTCTCGACCCCGCAATCTGGCGGCGCTTCTCGTACCGGGTGCGGCTGGCGGAGCCGGGGCCCGCGGCGCGGGCCGCGATGGTCCGGCGGTTCTTCCGCGGGCACCTGCCGGAGGAGGACGTTGCCGCCGTCGCGGAACTGGCCGCGGGAATGACCGGCGCCCAGATCCGTTTCGCCGCCGACCACGCCGTCCGCCGCGCGATCCTCCAGGGGCGCGGGCGACCGACGACCCGCGACGCGGTCGCCGACCTGATCGCCGCCAGCGCCCGGTTCGCGGCGGCCGGCGCGGGACTGGCCGACCGCCTGAAGGCGCTCCGAGAGGCGTCCCCCAAAGTCTTCACCCAGGCGACGTTGGCCAGGCTCTTCGGGGTTTCGCAAGGCCAGGTGTCCAAACTCCTGAAAGGCGCGTGACCCGTGACCGCCGACGGCAACCTCCCCATCAAGGTCGTACCCGCGCGAGAGGCCGACTACGTCGCACCCGGGCCGGCCGGCGGCAGCACCAAGGTGTTCGGCACCGTCGACACCGCCCTGCGCACCCGGTTGGCCGACGAGGTAAGGACGGCCGTGCAGCATTTCTCTGCGGCCCAGCCGACGGCGTTCCCGATGCCGGGCGTCGCCCGCGTGACCCTCAAGCGCGAGGCGGTGGCCAAGTCCCACCGGCCGACCGAGCTGTTCAACGGTGACACATGCCCGATCATCGGCGGCAACCGCCTGGGCGAACTCTTCGTCAGCGTGGACGCCGGCGGTGCCGGAGAGCTGACGCGCCGGATCGAGCGCGGTGCGTCCCGGCAGGTGGAGGCGAACATCTCGACTCTGGAACGCATCCAGCCGTACGACCTCGGCGACGCACTCGGCGGGCGCACTTTCGAGGAGTTGCTGGCCGACGTGCGCCGGAAGCAATCCCTCAAGGTGCGGCTCTTCCACTATGCCACGCAGGAACAGAACGTCCGCGCGGAATCCTGGTTCCGCGAGGTCGCAGCCCGGGCCGGATTGACGGCGGTCGACCCGCTCGATTACGCCGAGGGCATCCGGGTCTTCCGCGTCCGCGGGGCGACCCCTGACCGCGTCGCGGCGCTCCGCGGGTTCGCCGGCGTCGGCATCCAAGGTCTGTCAGTGTTCCCGGACTTACGCCTGGTGCGGACCGCCTCCCGGCCGATCGGCGACATCACGGCGGCGGACTTCCCCGCCCCGGTCCCCGGGCGCGAGTACCCGCTCGTCGGCGTGATCGACTCGGGAACCGACCCGGACAACCCGCTCCTGCAAGCCTGGGTTGCCCACCGGCATGTGTTGGTACCGTCCGACCGCCAGGACAACCACCACGGGAGCTTCGTCGCCGGCCTGATCGTCCACGGGCGGCGGCTCAACCACAACGACCCGCGGTTCCCGTCTACCTCCTCTAAGGTCATCGACGTCGTGGCGATCGACCGCGACGGGTTGATCGCCGAGGACGAGCTCATCCTGGTCATCGACGACTGCCTCCGTCGGTTCCCGCAGGTGCAGGTCTGGAACCTGTCCCTGGGGCATTCGACGCCTTGCGCGGACACCGCCTTCTCCGAGTTCGGCGCGGCACTCGACGACCGCGCCAAGCGGCACGGCGTCCTCTTCGTCATCGCGGCGGGCAACTACCAGACGGCCCCGCTGCGGGCGTGGCCCCCGCAGGACGGTATCGGCGACGGCGACCGCATCTGCCCGCCCGCGGACGCGACCCGGGCGCTCACCGTCGGGTCCGTCGCCCATACGGACACCCCAAACACCTGCGTCCGGCGGGACGAGCCGTCGCCGTTCTCGCGCCGCGGCCCCGGCCCCGCCTACCACATGAAGCCGGAACTCTCGTCGTTCGGGGGCAACTGCGACGCGGCGGGGGCGTATTTCCAATCGGGCGTCGTTTCGCTCGACCCGGGCGGCCGGCGCGCGGAGAACATCGGGACGAGCTTCGCGACGCCGCTCGTGTCCACGCTGGCGGCCAACGCCGAGGCGGAGCTGAATTGCGGGCGGTGGCCGGGGGACAGGACCTTACTCAAGGCGTCGATCATCCACGCGGCGTTCCTCCGGAGTGCGCCGATCGACTCGGGACGGTTCAAGTACGTCGGGGTCGGATGCCCGCCCGACATCGACGAGATCCTCAGCTGCCGCCAGTCGGCCGCGACCTCGGTCTTCCGGGTTCCGGTGCGCGCGGGGCTGAACTACCAGAAGCGGCCGTTCCCGATGCCGCCGTGCCTCTCGGCGGGCGGCAGCCTCCAGTGCGAGGTGTTTATGACGCTCCTGTATGAGCCGGCCCTCAACATGAGTTTCGGCGTCGAGTATTGCCGGTGTAACGTCAGCGCGTCGCTCGGCACGATCGAAGCCTGTGCCGACGGACGGGAGAAGTACGACCGCCAAGTCGACCCGGCACCGAAGTCGCTCGAAGGCGGTTTCGAGGAGGACCTCGTCAAACACGGCTACAAGTGGTCGCCGCTCAAGCTGTACTACCGCAAGTTCTCGCGCGGCCCGGCCGGCAAGGAGTGGCGGCTGTCGATGGAGATGCTGACGCGGCCCGAGCCGGAGCCGATCCTTCAGCAGGACGTGGTGCTGCTCGTGACGGTGCGCGGTAAGTCGCCGGACCTGCCCGTCTACGATGAAATGGTGCGGGCGATGAACCGCCTGGGATGGGGAGCGTCGGACCTGGAGATCCGGTCGCGCGACCGGCTGCGACCCTGACCCGGCGACACGGTGCAGGCCCGCGAGGCGCCCGCCTTGATCGGCGCCGCGGACGCGAGGACGTTCCTGGCGGACTTTCACCAGACGTTCGTTCGGATGCGAGTCGAGCACGGGGCGTCCGCCGGCGTCGTGCCCGGACAGAAGCAACGCGAGGCCGGTCGGGTTGGCCGCGGCGGCCCACCGCATTTCCGAGTCGGTCAGCACGCTGGGAAGGTGTCGATCAGTCGCGTCACGCACGGGTAAAGCGGCGCGACTGTTTCCAGTTCGTTCCGCGCCTCCCGCGGCCGCCCGTGGAACAGGTGTGCGGCGGCCCGGTCCACCGCGGCTTCCAAAGGGGCGGCGTCGACGCCCGGCGGCACGTCCAGCTCGCCCATCATGCCGAACCGGAAGCCCGGACCCGGCCGGGGAACCGCCACCCCGCGCTCGCGCAGAAGTCGCATGAACAGCCGGTGGTGGCCTTCGGCCCAACTGTCCCAGCTCCGCCCCCGGACCACGTCGGCCAGCCGACGTTTTTCGGCAAAGCAGGCCTTGACTACGGCGACCAGGGCGGCCGCGGCGCCCGCCGGGGAGCGGAGGATCTGGTCTGCGGCGGCGAACTCCGGTTCCATCCCTACCCCCGCCGGCACGATCACCGGCTTGCCCATCGCCAGCCCCTCCAGCAGGCACATCGGACCGCCCTCAACGGTCGCCGGGACGAGCACGTAGTCGACCCGCTGGTAGAACCCGCGCAGCTCCGCCTCCGGCAGCCGCCCCTCCGTGGCGACGACCTCGACGAACGGCAGCTTCCTCACCTCCTCGACCAGGTGCCGGCCCTTGCGCGCCGATTCCAGCCGCCCGACCACCCCCAGGACCAGTGTCGGCCGGTAGCGGTACGAGTCGAAACCCATCGGAATGTGGGCCACGTTCTTCACCCCTTGGCCCCGGAGCCAGTCGGCGTACAGGCGGGCCATGCAGACGCAGCAGTCCACCACGCTCGCCCGCTCCAGGAACCCGAAGCCGTCCTCGCGGTGGGTGAAGAAGCCGACGTCGATCAGGCCGCTCGGCCCGTCAAAAAGAGCGTAATTGACATAGTAGGCAAGCGCGCCTTCGCCCGGACGCGGCTTCCAAGGGCTGAACGTCGCGTACGGCAGCTTCGTCGCAAGTGTCCGGGCCAGGCGCTCGAGGACCCAGTCGTCGGTCGGCCCGACGATTTGTACGAGCGGCTGCCCGCCGCGCCGCGACTCGCTCATCGTTGGCGCCTCCGCCTCAGGTACGGCAAGGAGTAAGCGGAACGTCGCCACTTGTTTTTCGCGGATTCCTCGGACGAGACACCGGTGAGTCGCCAAGGTCGCATGCAGAGGAATCACAGACTTTTTGGCGGCGACGCGCTTCAGGCCGACCAACCTTCACCCGCGTTGGCCAGCCTTACTTGTTAAGGATAACGGCCTCGGTACGATTGCGTGTATACCGAGCCGATTGCAGAATTGTGCCGTTACCGAATTACCCGCGCAACACCGGTAGGCAGCTTAGCCTTCATGTCGTGACCGAGGGTGGCACATCTGCGCGAATGCGGCGGCTGGGCGTACCTTCGGTGCTTGGGCAGAATTAGGCGTCGTCACGAGGCTGGTCCCGTCATGCTCATTAGCGTCATACTCGGAAGCCACTCCCAAGACGTGCACTTCCTTCCCCACGCCCTGGCCGGCCTGATGAACCAGGAGTTCAAGGACTTTGAACTCGTCGTCACCATGAAGTCCGGGACCGGGGTGGTGCCGGATGTGACGGGGAAGTACTCGAACACGCTTCCGGCTCGGTACTACTACCTGCCGGCCAACGACACGGGCGGCAACCGGGAGCGCCGGTTCGGCCTGCACGTGGCCCAGGGACGCTACGTCGCGTGGCTGAGCGCCGACAACCTGGTGTATCCCAACTGGCTGTCGAACCACGCCCGGAACATCGCCGAGCGGGACGGCGCGGCTTCCGTCATCAACACGCACCATTGGCACCGCGGCGGGTATCAGGGGGTGATGCCGGGCTCGCTAGAGTGCGGCCGGATCGACCTGCTGAACTTCGCGCTACCGACCGGCCTGGCGCGGCGCACCGACGCGTTCGGCCCGGCGACCGAGTACGCGATCACGTCTGACTGGTTCGCGTTTGAACCCTGCGCGAGAGAGTCTGGGGCAGTCTGGCATCCCGACCAGCCGGTGTGCGCCTGTCATTTTTAATCGAGTAGGCGTAAATCCCTTCGCCG
>CAZNSL010000272.1:0-7326 GCA_964574975.1 uncultured Alcaligenaceae bacterium
GCCGGCAAGTGGGAACGCGCTAAGTTTCTCGGCACGCAGCTCGCCGGCAAGACGCTCGGCGTCGTCGGCGTCGGTCGCATCGGCGGTGAAGTGGCCAAGCGGGCCGTCGGCCTCGATATGCGCGTCCTCGGTTGCGATCCGTTCCTGACCGCCGAACGGGCCGCCCGCCTCGGCATCGAGGCAGTCGCCGACCTCGATGAGGCGCTGCCGCGCTGCGATTTCCTGACCGTCCACGTCCCCGGTGGCGACGAGACCCGCGACCTGTTCGGCCCGGAGCGGATCGCCCGGCTCAAGCCCGGCTGCCGTGTCGTCAACTGCGCCCGCGGCGGCATCTTCAACGAACAGGCTCTCGCCGAGGCCCTGCGTTCCGGCCACGTCGCAGGGGCGGCCATCGACGTGTTCACGGCCGAGCCGCCGCCCGCGACGCACCCGCTCCTCGCCGCGCCCAACGTGGTGCTGACGCCGCACCTCGGCGCGTCCACGCTCGAAGCGCAGGACGCCGTGGCCCGCGAGGCGGCCGAACTGCTGATCGACTTCCTCACTCGCGGCGTCGTGCGCTGTGCCGTCAACGTCGCGGCCGTGGATCGGACCGAACTCGACGAACTCCGACCGTGGATCGACCTATGTCGCCGGCTCGGTCTGTTGCACGCCCAGATGGCTCGCGGCGGCATCCGTCGGGTCACGCTGACCTACCGCGGCGAGGTGGCCGACCGCAACGCGAAGTTCCTGACGGCGGCGTTCGCGGCCGGGCTGATGGAAGGCCGCGTCGAGGGCGTCAACGTCGTCAACGCCGAGGTGCTGGCCCGCGAGCGCGGCGTCGAGATCGCGGAGGTCAAGAATGCCGCGGCCGGCGATTTCGCATCGCTGATCCGTGCCGACGTGACGACCGACGCGAAGGAGTATACCGCGGCCGGGACGCTGTTCGGCAACCGGCACCTACGGCTGGTGCAACTGGGGCCGCACCGGCTCGACGCCATGTTCGACGGAGCGCTGTTGATCTTCACGCACCGCGATCGACCGGGGCTGATCGGCCACATCGGTACCGTCTTCGGCCGACACGGCGTTAACATCGCACAGATGACCGTCGGCCGTCAGACGCCCGGCGGCGAGGCGATTGCAGTGCTGAACCTCGACGCACCACCGCCGGACGCGGCGCTGGCCGAGGTGCAGCAGCACGACGATATTTCGAGTGCCTGCGTCGTCAAACTGCCGCCAGCAGGCGCGATGCCGGGGTGGTTGGGTTAGCCGCGACGCGCAGCGGAGCGCGTCGAGTTCGAGGTGCGCGTCGCAAGCGACGCGCTCTGCTGGCGCGTCGCGGCTAACCTAACCCTGCGGGTCATTTGATTTCTTCGTTCAGCAAGTCGATGAGTTGTCGCAGTCGGCCGAGGTTGCGGCGGTCGAAGTGGAATCGCAGTCGCGGCAGGTTGGCGATCTTCGCTTCGTTCGCCTCCACGCGGTCGGCCTGCGTTACGACGAAGGTGCCGTCGACCACGATGTCGCGGAATTCGTCGCACACCCGCGCCAGCAGTTTGTCCGACGGAGCCTTCAAGAGGCGAAGCACCAGTTCGCCCTTGATGTAGCGCAAGCTGTGGTAGACGCGGTAGAAGTTCGCAATCTCTGCGACGGCCTCCTGCACCGAGTCGGTCACCTTGTACAACGACAAGTCGGCCGGCGAGATTAGCTTGCGACCGAGCAGTTGCGTGCGGATGAACTTGTCCCAATCCGTCCAGTAGGTATCGCCCGGCGGGGCAACGCAGACGATCGGAAAGATGTGGCTCTTACCCGTCTGAACGAGCGTGAGCGCTTCGAAGGCCTCATCGTGGGTGCCGAAACCGCCGGGGAACAGGGCGACCGCGTCCGACTCCTTCACGAACAAGAGCTTGCGCGTGAAGAAGTACTTCAGGTGCATCAGCTTGCCGTCGCCGTGGATGATCGAGTTGGCCGACTGCTCGAACGGCAGCAGGATGTTGACGCCGATGGAATTCTCGCGGCCGGCCCCGACGTGGCCGGCCTCCATGATGCCGCTGGCTGCCCCGGTGATGACCAGGTAGCCGGCCTCGGCGACGGCCCGGCCGAACTCGACGGCTTGCTGGAACGTTGGGTCGTCCGCAGGCGTGCGGGCGGAACCGAACACCGTGACCTTGCGGCGGTTCTTGAGCGCGGCGAACACCTTGAACGAATAGCGCAATTCGCGTAAGGCCGTTGCGACGAGCTTCACGTCGGCCCGGCTAGCGCGGTCGCGGCGGAGTTTGTCGGCGGTTTCCTTGATCTGGGCGATCAGATCGTCGAGGTCGCCGGGGGCGAGATCGGCGGACGACGTCACCTGCTCGTCGGGGAAGTTGTGCAGGTTTTCGGCGGCGGGTTTGGTACTCATTGGGCTATGTTAGTCGGACGCTTCCAGCGCTTCCAGCGCTTGCAACCGCGTCGGGTAGAGCGCCCAGAGCGTGTCGAGCGACGTGAGGCGCAATAGTTCGCGGATGCGGTCGGACACTCCGGCCAGGACCAGTTCCGAGCCGTGCTTCTTGACCAGCAGGTGGCAACGCAACAGGAAGGAGATGAAGACGGAACCGAAGAAGTTCAATGGCGTCAGGTCCACGACCAGGCCGCTAGGCGGGTTCGCTTTCAGTGGGGCGAGGCACATCTGCGCCGCCTGTTCGATCAGGTTCTCCGGCATGCTCTCGATTTCGGGCGATGGCGTAATGACTGCAATCTCGCCACGGCGCTCGACCTGAAACGACTCGCCCATCGGGGTGGACATCGGCGTCCTCCTCGTGTGAATCCATCGGGGAATGCATTCAGGCTACCCGCCGCGGGTGCCCGAATCAAGCGGCCCAGGCGTCGGCGACGGCATCGAAGTTTGCATACACGGCGTTCGGCTTGGCGGCTTCCAGCACCGCTGCCGTGTCGGTCCCGGTAGCTACCGCCCAAACCGTCATCCCCGCCGCGCGGGCGGCGGCGATATCGGTACGCGAGTCACCGATGTACAACACGCTTTCGCTCATCAGACCGAGCCGTCCAGCCGCGGTGAGGAGCATGTCCGGAGCCGGCTTCGGCTTAGCCACGTCCTCGGGACCGAGGACGACAACGAACCGTTCGGCCAGGCCCAGGTGGACCAACAGATCTCGTGTGAAGCCGACCGGCTTGTTGCTGCACACGCCGAGTTCGACGCCGTCTCGGCTGAGGTGTTCTATGAGCCGGATCGCTCCCGGCATGAGCCGAGTGAGCGGCCGCATGATCTGCGGATGGTGAGCGAAATAGCGATGCACGTCGCGCGCTGGGTCGCCACCGGGTACCGTCTTGGACAGGAGATACTCCGGTCCACGACCGACATGAACGACGACTTTAGCCACCGGAAGTGGTGGCAACCCGTACAGGTCACGGACGTGGTTGACGCTGGCCGTAATGGCTGGGAAGCTGTCGGCGAGTGTGCCGTCGAAGTCGAAAAGTACGGCGCGAAACGGCGGCACGCGAATCCTCCGGCTGTGGGACGACTCTAAGTTTACGACGCAGTGGAACGGAGAGCGAGTACACCGGAGAGACGTTCGGCAGTATGGTAGTTGGAGGATAAGGCCGTTGCCCACACTCCTGGAGCGGGGGCCGATCGTGGCAGACCCGGCAACCGAACCGATGCCGACGCTCACCGCCGAGCGCGTGTTCTTGGACTACGCGCCGCGGGTGTACAATCTTGCGCGGCGAATGCTCAATAACGATGCAGATGCCGAGGACGTGACGCAGGACGTGTTGCTCCAGGTCGTGCGGAAACTCGACAGTTTTCGCGGCGAGAGCGCGTTCCCGACCTGGTTGCACCGGGTCACGGTAAACGCTGCGTTGGCACACCGACGCAAGCGGGCCGGCCGCGACAAGCACCGCGCGTCCGAGTCGCTCGACACGATCCTGGACCACGGCGACCACGCTCGTTACGGTCCGGTACATCCGTGGTCGGTGTCGCCGGACAAGGCGGCCCTGGACGCGGAGACGCAGGAACTGATCGAGTCGGCCATCGCCAAACTTCCGGAAGGGTATCGAGACGTGTACGTCTTGGCGGATGTCGAAGGGCTGTCGAACGCCGACATCGGCGACATGCTCGAACTGAGCCTGCCAGCGGTCAAGAGCCGCCTACACCGCGCCCGGCTCGCGATGCGGGACACACTGGCCCCGCACTTTCAGGAGGTGGCGTGATGGACGACATCGACTGCCGCCGGCTCGGCGAACTTCTGTGCGACTTCGTGAGCGGCGAACTCGATGCGACGTTGGTCGTGGCTCTGGAGGCGCATATCCAACGGTGCAAGCGGTGCGGCAACGAGGTGGCGACCTATCGGCTGACGGTGTCGTTGACCCGGCGGCTGCCGCAGCGACCGGTACCGCCGACCTTGCTGGACCGCCTCCGCGACGCCGTGCAGCGCGAGTACCCGCAGGCATAACGACGCACGACGGTGCCGTGCGGAACGCCTAGTAGTCTTCGCTGGCGAACTCGTAGGCCGCCAGCGCCAGGAACGCCAACCCGAACGCGAGCGATGCCACCACCGAGGTCGCCGGCGCGAACCCGCTCGACGCCTTCAGTACCGCGAAGTCGATGAATGGCAGTGGCGCGGCGGCCCCCAGCGCATCCGCCTGGATCAGCGCGAAGTCGGCCGGTTTCGGCAACAGCCAGTAACCCACGTCCGCCGCTCGGCTCGCTCGCGGTGACATGCCCGCGACCGTCTGCGTCGTCAGGACGTGGCGGGCGTAGTTCATGCCGAAGCAGGCGGCCCAGAACAAGAGCGACGCGACGCAGACCGCCGCCGCGCTGCGCGTCGCCACGGCGATCAGCGCCGCGAAGCCGAAGAACGCCGCGAAGTGTGCGACCAACAGTGGCACGCCGAGCCAGTAGCCGGCCGGCCACTCTCCCGTCGAGATGCCCAGCCCTACCCACGTGAGCGCGACGACCGCGAGTGCGTACACCGCGACGTACGCGATCACGCCCAGCGACTTGCCGAGAAAGAGGTGGTAGCGGCCCGGCGGCTTGGCCAGCAACACGCTGACGGCTGAGGCGTCGATGAATGCCGGGAGGAAGCCAGCCGTCCATACGAGTGCGAGCAAAACGCCGACCGCATCGGCCGCCATGCCGCCAACGATGGAACGTAGCACCTGCGTCGCCTGTTCGTGCGAGTCGGCCGACGCCAGCGTCACCGCGCCGAAGAAGGTCGAGAGCCGGCCGTCGGCGTATCGAGCCGTTGCGGCAACGATCGTGGCGAGGGCGGTTAGGGCGACGAGGGCAACGGTCAGGCCAGTCGCCCGCGCCTGCCGGAACACGTCGCGGATCAGCCAGGAGAGCATCATGCGGCCGGTGTCCCATACAACTCGGCGAGGGCCGCGTCGAGCGGGCGCGTGCCTTGCCGCGTCAACTCGGCCGTCGTCCCGTGGAACGCCAACCTGCCGCCGACGATGACGCCGACACGGTCGCAGAACGCCTCGACTTCCGGCAGGACGTGCGAGACGAGAATGACCGTGCCGCCGCGGGCGCGCGTCTCGCGGACGATGCCGGCCATCAGTTGTCGACCTTCGAGGTCCAGGCCCTCGTTCGGCTCGTCGAGGACCAGCAGCTCCGGCTCGTTGAGAAGTGCCTGCGCGATGCCGAGGCGCTGGGTCATGCCCTTGCTGAAGGTGCGGATCGCGTCCGTCGCCCGGTCGGCCAGGCCGACGCGCTCCAGGAGCTTCGGTACGCGTGCCTTCACGACCTCGTAGGGCACCTGCGTGAGTGCCCCGTAATACTCGAGGAGTTCCGTCGGCGATAGGTAGCGCGGGAAGGCATGGTTCTCGTGGACGTAGCCGACGCGGGCCAGGGTCGAGCGGTCGGTGATTGGCTTGCCGAGACGGGTCGCGGTACCCGACGTAAGCCGACAGAGGGTGAGTAGTACCTTGACGAGCGTGGTCTTGCCGGCGCGGTTGGGGCCGATGAGGCCAAACACCTGGCCGGCGTCGATGGTCAGCGAGATATCGGTCAGCGCACGGCGCTTGCCGAGGCCCAAGGCACCGAGGGCGTAATCCTTCGTGACGCTCATGAACTCGGCGGCGGTGACTGCCATGCGGGTAGGATAGCGGAGATTGGTTCCTTGGCGAACCCCGGCCGGCGGGCCGGGAGTGGGGACATGGCCGGTCGCAGCACCCCACCCCGGCCCGACGACCGGGGTTCGCCTTTACGCCGTCCCCCAAAGTGGGTATGAACCGCTCCGCTTTACGGCGGCCCCCCTCGCTGGCCGCTCCCGCCGATCCCTGGAGGTCCGGTTTCATGCTCCGGTCGCGTCACTTGGCCCTGTGCCTTAGTCTCGGTCTCGTTGTTCCCGCTCTTGCTCAGCAACCGCCGGCCGCCACGACAACGCCGGCCGCGCCGACGAACGCTGTCGCCGCGACGGTCAACGGCCATCCGATCCCTGAATCGTCGATCCTGCGCGGTCTGAAACGCGTACCACCGGCCGACCATGCCAAGGCCCGGCCGGAAATCCTCAACTACCTCATCGAGAACGCCCTGATCGACCAGTACCTCGCTGCGCAAAAGATCCCCGTCGAGCCGAAAGAAGTCGCTGGTCGCATCGGCGAACTCCAGGCCGAGCTGAAGAAGCACGGGCAGGACTACGCCAAGATGCTCAAGGATTTGATGATCACCGAGGACGAACTGCGCGCACAGTTGTTGGCCGACCTGCGCTGGGAGAAGTTCGCCACGGCCCAGGCTAACGACAAGGTCCTCCGTGAGATGTACGAGAAGGGGAGCGAGATGTTCGACGGCTCGCAGGTGAAAGCGCGCCACATCCTGCTGACGCCGGGCAGCGATGTGAAAGCCCAGGCCGAAGCGAAGGCCAAGCTCGCCGGTCACAAAGCGCAGCTCGAAGCCGAGGCCGACAAGGCCGTGGCCGCGATGCCGGCGACGGCCGACCCGCTCGCCAAACAGCAGGAGCGGCTGCGCAAGCTCGAAGGGTCGTTCGGTGAGTTGGCCAAGACCTGTTCGGCTTGCCCGTCGAAGAAGGACGGCGGCGAACTGCCGTTCTTCCCACGCACCGGGGCGATGGTCGAGCCGTTCGCCAAGGCTGCATTCGCACTGAAGCCGGGGCAACTCTCCGACGTGGTCGAGACGCAGTTCGGCTACCACTTGATCCTGGTCACGGCCCGCAAGGCCGGGCAGGCGACCAGGTTCGAGGAGGTCAAGGAAGACGTGAAGGAAGTCTACTGCGCTCGTCTGCGCGAGTCGCTCGTCGCACAACTGCGAACCAACGCGAAGATCGTCGTTACGCCGACGAAGTAATGCGAAATCCACTGAGCCCGACGCGCCAGCGAGGGGGGCGTTCCTTTCCC
>CAZNSL010000273.1:0-7309 GCA_964574975.1 uncultured Alcaligenaceae bacterium
ATGCGGCCGGTGGTCGGGTCGATTAGCCGCACCATACCGTCCGCACCTGCGGCCGCCACTGCTCCGCCGTCGGAGCGGTACGCCACCGCATACGCGCCGCCAGGGACTGTCGCCCGACTGATGCGTACGACGCCGTCCTTGTAATGCTTGTCGAGCGTGGCCAATTCTTGCGGCGAGCGGTTCACCTTCGACTGAATCTTCTTGACCTCGTCCGGCATCGTTGTGTCGAACTCGTAGCCGAACACGTCCACCGCGCCTCCGCCGTCGAGAGTGGACGCCGCCGCGATCCGTTTACCGTCGTAGCTGACGGCCACCGACCAGACGCGGCCCGGCATTTCCGGCATCACTCGGATCAGGTTCGAATCGTCGCCAATGACACGGGCCGTTTGCCGAATCAGCCTGTAGACACGCGGCTGGCCGTCGGAGCCGCCGACGACGATCTCGTCGCGTGTCGGGTGGCGCGCCACCGACAGAAGGCCGCCTTTGAGTGCGCCCGGCGTGATCGAGGTGACGTTGTCGATGAAGCGCTGCGTCGCGACTTCGGTCAATTTGGCCGCACGGTCGCGGCCGACGGAGACGAGATTCTTCCCGTCGACGGTAAACGTCGTGCCCAGTACCCAGTCGTTGTGCGCACCCTGATACAGAACCTGATGGCCAGTGGATGCGTCGATTGCGCGCAGTGTATTGTCGCCACAGCCGAATGCAATCTTCGTGCCATCCGGAGACCAACTCACTCCGTAAACCGTATCGTTCGTGACTGGCACCGACTGCTTGAGCCGTCGCTTGGCCACGTCCCACACCTGGACCTCGCCCATGCGTCCCGGTAGTCCGCCGGCGACGGCGATTTTCCTCCCGTCCGGTGAGAATCGGACCGACTCGATGCGCTCGCTCATACCGACCAGTCGGCCGACCAACCCCGTGCCGTCCGCTTTGTGCAACAGCACCTCGTGGAAACCAGCCACGGCGAGCAATTGCCCGTCCGGCGAGAAGTCGAGCGATGTGACGACGGGCAGCCGCGTATAGACTGGCAGGTGATCCGGGTCGTAGCGTTGCTTCGCGTTATCCGGCGTATCGTCTTTCGCGCCTTGTGCGATCCAGCGTACCACGATTGCCAGTTCGGATTCTGGCACGGCCGCACGCGGTGGTGGCGGCATTCGTTTCTCGTTGTCGTGGGCAAGTTTCATCCGTGCGATCAGTTCGCCCTTGTCCGGCTCGCCGGGTTTCACGGCCGCTTCGCCAGAGTCGCCGCCGGCAACCAGCTTGTCGAAGCTGGTCATCGTATAGCCGCCCTGTTCCTTGGCCGGCTGGTGGCAACCCTGACAGTGGGCCTGCAAGATCGGGCGGACGTGTTTGTAGTAGCTGACCGATGCGGTCTGTTTGTCGGTGTCGGCCGCCAGGAGAGGGGTGGTGGCCAAGACGGCGAGTGCGCAAAGTCGATGGCGCGGCATTGTCCAGCGGTCCTGAGGTCAAACGTGCTGTAGCGGACGGCCCGGTCGGCCGATCGCGGCGGGTGTCGCCGGGAATGTCGCCCCGGCAGGCAGGAGAATACCGTCTATCGTTGCGGTCGTGCGGTGGGTTAGTGGCGGTATTCCTGGAGGTGCATTCTACCGCAACTCTCGCCGGATCGCAAGCGTTCGACCGCGATTTGCCGTCGCGGCATTCGTAACCGCTCGGTCTTCCATCGATCGGCAACGGCTTGGCATTAGGCGTGACGATACGACCCAGTGCCTGACAGTTTGGCACACCGCGTGGCGGCTGCCGAGGGACAGGAACGTGCATATTCCGCGATTCGCCAACGAGGTGGGCCGCAAACAGTTTTGGCACCCGTCTTGCAACTAGATATGTCGTGCCCAAGTGACCCGTTCCACCGACTCCAAGGCGAGTCGAGCCGTCGGGTCTGCCCAGGCCGGAGGTGTGTCATGACCGCAACGATGACCAGCAAATGCCGCCCGTTGACCCTGAAGGCTGCGACCGCCGCGGATGTCATGACGACGCAGGTCGTGTCCATCGCGGAAGACGCTCCGATCCGCGAAGCCATCGCTACGTTCGTCGATCGGGGCTTTAGCGGCGCTCCGATCGTCAACGAGGCCGGGCGCGCCGTCGGCGTTTTGAGCCTGAGCGACATCGTCGTCCACGACCGCAACACAGTCGTCCGTGCACGGCCGATGCCCGAATACTACGCTCGCTCCGACCTGCGGGCCGCAGCTGGAGAAGACTTGCCTGGCTTCCAGGTCGAGGCTGTGGACCGGACGCTCGTCCGCGATGTAATGACTCCGGCCGTAATCTCGGCGCACCCCGACGCGCCGATCCGTAAGGTCATCGAGGAAATGCTACTACTACACGTTCACCGCATGTTCGTGATCGACCGCGAGGGTGTACTCGTCGGCGTCGTATCGATGTCCGACATCCTTCGCGCCTTGCTCGCCTGAACCCGCGCCGGTGGAGGGAGGTGTCCCGTGTTGGCCACGACCGACGGACTTGTCCGATCGAGCCGCCTGGAAGCGATGATTCGCCATTGCGTCGGCTGGCAAATCGACGACCTGGACGTGCGTGTCGGCGAGTTCGGTGTGACGCTCTCCGGCCACGCCCGAACGGCCCTGGCGCGCGTGCTGGCCGAGCAAGAGGCCGAGCGCCTGACTGGGTTACCGGTCGTCGAGTGTCACATCGCCGTCAGTTGACGCCGTGCCGTTCTAACATGCGGTATAGGGTGCGGGCGCTAACGCCCAATTCCTTGGCTGCCGCGAGCTTATTGCCGCCAGTGTGGCGGAGCGCCTCGTGCATCAGTCGTCGCTCCGCCGCGTTCAAGTTGTACGGCCCCTCGTCGCCGAGTCCCGCCGCCTCGGCCCCCGACCGGACGACCGCGTCCGGCAAATCGTCCGGAGTGATGAGATCGCCCTCGGCGAGAATCTGGGCACGCTCGAGGACGTTGGCTAGCTCGCGCACGTTTCCCGGCCAGTCGTACCGAGTCAGTAGTTGTAACGCTTCCGGCGTGACTTCGAACCTCCGCGGCCCGAGCGGTCGCGTCGCCAGTAGGTGTTCGACCAGCGCTGCAATATCTTCGCGGCGCTCGCGCAAGAGCGGCAAGGCGACAGTGACGACATTGAGCCGGTAGTACAAATCCTCGCGGAACCGACCGGCCTTCTGTTCGTCTTCGAGTCGCTTGTTTGTGGCCGCGACCACGCGCACGTCGGCGTGCCGCTCCTGCGTGCTGCCAACGCGGCGGTAGTGGCCATCCTCCAGCACCCGCAACAGTTTCGCCTGCAGGCCGGGGCCCATTTCTGCGACCTCGTCGATAAAGAGCGTTCCGCCCTCGGCCACTTCGATCAGCCCGACCTTGGCCTGCGTCGCCCCAGTGAACGACCCTTTCTCGTGGCCGAACAACTCGCTCTCCAGGAGCGTCTCTTGCAGGGCGGCGCAATTGACGGTCACGAGCGGCTTGTCGCGTCGCGGGCTATTGTGGTGGACGGCGCGTGCAACCAGTTCCTTACCGGTACCGCTCGCTCCACGGATCAACACGGTCGCCGCGGTCGGCGCGACCTTCTCGATGAGCTGCACGACCTTGCGCATCGACGGGCTTTGTCCAACCATCTGTACCGCCGGTGACGCGAACTCCAAGCGCTCGACGGTGTGCCGGAGACGGCGGTTGTCCACCCGCAGCCGCCGCACATCGAGTGCCCGAGCCAGGACCGGCAGGACGGCTTGCGACTTGAACGGCTTGAGCAGGTAATCGAACGCCCCGACCTTCATCGCCTCGACGGCAGTGGACACAGACCCCTGCCCCGTCATGATAATGCCGACCAGGTCCGGGTCGATTTCCAATGCGGATCGTAACAGTTGGATGCCGTCCATTCCCGGCATCATCAGGTCGGTCAGGAGGAGGTCGAACGGCCGGCCGCGTAGGACATCGAGCGCCTCGGGACCGGACGTAACACCGCGTACATCGTAGCCGTGCGCGCCGAGGATGTCGCACAGGGCATTCATCAACTCGACCTCGTCGTCTACGACGAGCAACCGGCCGAATCGCGGTTCCGTCACGTCTTATCCCCTTGCTCACGAGTCAAGCCAGTCTGCCGGATCGAACGGCCCCTCCGCAGGGAGGACGACGCTCACGGTCGTGCCGCGACCGACGGCGCTGTCGATCGCCAGTGTTCCACCGTGTTCTTGCACGATACGCTTGCAAATGGCCAGACCGAGACCAGTACCCTTGCCTTCCTCCTTGGTCGTGAAGAACGGCTCGGTCACCTTGTCGAGGTGTTCCGGTTGGATACCGGGACCAGTGTCGGCAATATCGACAGAAACCCGGCCTCCCTCGCCGGGCCGTACGCGCAATGTCAGTGTGCCGCCCTGCGGCATCGCGTCGAGGGCGTTGGTCAGCAAATTGAGGAACACCTGCCGCAACTGCTGCCGGTCGGCGAGGACGGGTCGGTAGTCGCCGTCGAATTCGCGACAGACCTCGATACCGCGTTTGCGGAACTGGTAGCGGATCAAGTCGAGCGTACGGTCGAGTTCGTCGGCAACTGCTAGCGTGGATACCTGGCGACGACTGCGGCGGCTGAACTGGAGCAGATTGGCGACGAGGTGGGCCATGCGTTCGACTTCGCCCTCGACGATCTCCAGGACGCGCCGGTGTGGCGAGTCCCCGGGTAGAGTCGCCAACAGCCCCTCGACGCGCAAACTGACCGTGGCAAGAGGGTTGTTCAACTCGTGGGCGATTCCGGCGGCCAACTCGCCGACGGTGGCCAGCTTGGTCGCCTGCCAGAGTTGCTGCGACATCAGCTTGACTTCTTCGTCCTTGGCCTGCAAGACGGCCTCGGCTCGCTTGCGCTCGCTGATGTCGCGGACGACGCCAGTAAAGAGTTGTCGCCCTCCGATCCACGATTCTCCGACCGACAGGTCGATCGGAAACGTCGTGCCATCCTTGTGCAAGCCGGTCGCCTCGCGGCCAATGCCAATGATGCGGCGTTCGCCGGTCGATGCATAGCGGGCGAGGTAACTGTCGTGTTCCTCGCGATACGGCGAAGGCATCAACAGGCTGACATTGCGACCCATGACTTCGCCGGCAGCGTAGCCGAAGAGTTTCTCGGCGGCCGGGTTGAACGTTTCAACGATACCGCGGTCGTCGATGGTGATGAAGGCATCGACTGCCGTCTCGAGGATGGCGCTGAGACGCACTTCGCTGGCGCGAAGCGCGTCCGTCATAGTTCGGTCGTCGGCTTCGGGAAGCATGACGGTTATTCTACCGCAGGAACGCCTCGTGCAGTCCACCGTCGACGGCGAGAACCTGCCCAGTCGTCTTCGCCAGCCGTCCGCTCAGTAGAAGGAAGAACGCTTCGGCCTGGTCGGCCGGCGTGATTGGGGCGCGCGTCAGTGTGCGGTCGGCGTAGAACTGCGCCAGTTTCCCGCGCAATTCGTCATCCGACTCGGACGCGGTGTAAGCGATCTTGTACTTTGCCAGGGACGCGATGACGCGCTCGCGCGGGAACATGCTGCTGCCCTGCACCACCGTTGCCGGCGCAACGGCGTTGACGCGCACCAGCGGGGCAAGCTCCATTGCCAACTCGCGGACGAGATGGTTCGCAGCAGCCTTCGACGCGTCGTAGGCCAAGGAGCCTTTTTTCGCAACGACGGCATTGGCACTGGTCGTCAGTACGAGGCACGTCGGCAGACCCTGTTCCTTCCAAATTGCTGCACATTCATCTGCGACGAGGTACGATCCTGTAACGTTGATAGCAAACGTTAACGCCCACTGCTCGTCCTTGATGCGGCCGGTTGTGTCGGGTGGGACGAAGATGCCGGCCGTCACAGCCACGCTATCGAGTCCACCGTAGGCCAGCGCCGCGTCGGCAAGCATGGCGCGGAGGCTCTCGCGCTTTGTGATGTCGCAACCGAGACCAACCGCGGGACCGCAGCCGGAGAGTCCGCTGCCGGCGACGCCGATTCCGGCCCCTTGCTGCTTTTCGACCATCGCAGCCGTTTCCAGGGCAGCGTCAGCGTTCAAATCCACGCAGACGACGGCAGCCCCATCCTTGGCAACGCGCAGTGCCACCTCACGTCCGATGCCGCTCCCGGCCCCGACGACGGCGATCGCTTGTCGCGCCATCTCCTTTTCCGGCGGCATTCGCTTCAACTTGGCTTCTTCGAGTTGCCAATATTCGATGTCGAACGCCTCCTGTTGCGGCAGCGCCACGTATTCGTCGATCGCTTCGGCTCCGCGCATGACTTCGACGGCGCAGTTGTAGAACTCGGCCGTCACTCGCGATTCGCTCTTGTCCTTGCCGAAGGCAACCATCCCAAGTCCGGGCACGAGGATCACGGTCGGATTCGGATCGCGCATTGCTGGCGAGTCGGGTCGCTTGCAGCGATCGTAGTACGTCCGGTAGTCCTCGCGGTAACTGGCGATACCGTCGGCCAGCATCCCCTTGAGTGAGTCCACATCGCCAGTCGCCGGGTCCCAAGCAACGTAGAGAGGCTTAATCTTCGTACGCAGAAAATGGTCGGGGCAGGACGTGCCGAGTTCCGCAAGCCGGACGGCATCGGCCGAGTTGACGAACCTACGGATTGCCGCGTCATCCTGCACCGTGGCGATCATCCGCTTCGACCGGCTCACCTGTCCGCGCAGCCACGGCAGCAGCTTCACGAACGCCTCACGCCGGGCCGAATCGCCGAGATCGGCAAACTTCGGCCCGCCGAACGTCTTCGCGCCTTTGTCTTGCTTTTCGATGTAGCGAGCCGCCGTTTCGATGAGTGTCAGCGTCAGTTCGTAACACGCCCGATCGTCATCCGACCAGTTGATCAGTCCGTGCTGCCCCATCAGGATCGCGTTGGCCTTCGGGTGTGCCTTGACGAGCCCCTGCATGGTCAGACCCAGTTCGAAGCCCGGTCGTAGCCAAGGTGTGTACGCCATCTTGTCGCCGTAGATATCGCGCATCAGCCGCTCGGCGTTCCGCGACGCGGCAACGGCGATGACGGCATTGGGGTGCATGTGATCGACGTGCATTGCCGGGATGAACCCGTGCAGCGGCGTATCGATTGAACTGGCCCGCGGGTTGAGGTTGTACGTGCAGTGCGGATATAGGCCGACCATCGCGTCCTCGGCCGGCGTCTTCGGACCCTTACCCGGAGTCTCGGCGTATTTGGGGATCAGCCCGAGGAGTTTAGGCATCTCCAGGGCCGCGAAGTTCTCGCGGCCGCTGGTGCGTAGTTCGCCCCCCGACCCCTTCACCCACAGCACCTCGATGGCTTTACCTGTGAGCGGATCGCGCTCGGCCCATTTGGCCGACGTGTTGCCGCCACCGGTGGTGGTGATCCG
>CAZNSL010000274.1:0-4219 GCA_964574975.1 uncultured Alcaligenaceae bacterium
GCGGGAGGAGGGATACCCCTCGCTGGCGCTTCGGGCTCAACCGCACGCTGCTCCGCGCACTACAGGAACGCCGACGCGACGCTACAACGTCTCCATGCAAATCCCGCTGAAAAAGCTGCTCGCGCTACTCGATGCCGGCCAGCCGGAGGGCGTGCGCCGCGCCGCGGCCGTCGTGCTGGCCGAGGTCGGAGGCAAGGACGCGCAACTGTCCACGGTGCTAGCCGGCGCGCTCGACGACGACAGCCCCATGGTACGCCTCGAAGCGATCCACGCGGTCGGCAAGCTCAAGGTCGATGTCGCTCTGCCGCAACTGCTCGACCGCATCAAGGAGGGCGGCGAAGAGGCAGAGGCTGCGGCCCATTCCGCTGCGATGCTCGGCGCGAAGGGCGTCAAGGGCCTGCACGCACTGATGCCGAAGGTCGCACCGGGGTTACGGCGCTACATTGCTGCGGCGCTCTCCGCCCACGGGGCCGGTGCGGCCGACCCGACCGATCTGTTGCGCGACAAGGACCCCGGCGTCGTGGACGCGACGACGCGCTCGGTCATGTCGCAAATTCCGACGCTGACGCCGGCGAAGAAGGCCAACCTAATCGCCGAGTTGATCGACGTGTTGAAGGACAGGAAAGCCCCGCCGGCCCCGGCGACGGAGGCGGCGGCCGTCAAGCTCCTAGCGACGCTCGACGACTCGAAAGCGGCAGCCGTGTTGTGGGACTGCACGGCCCGCGGCAAGCCGGTCGAACTGCGGGTCATGGCCCTGTCGGCGCTCGGCCGCTGGGTGACGGCACCGGGCAAGGAACAATTGCATCGCCTCTTCGAATGCGCTGCCGACCGCGATGGCCGGGTTGCCGGACCGGCCCTGGTCACGCTCAACGGGTTGCAGGCGACCGACAAGACCAAAGGCGACTGGCTTGCGCTGCTCCAGGCCCCGGACTCGGCGGTGCGGCGGCTGGCCGTGGCCAAGCTCGGCGACCGCGACGAACCAGACGTGGCCGCTGCACTCATGCAGCAGTTCGACCACCCCGACCGCAACCTGCGCGAGGACGCCCTGACCCGGCTGCGCAAGCTGTCGAGCGGCCGGGCCGTGTTGACGCAATGGCTCTTCGACGCCGACACGCCCGACCGCGCCTGGGCGCTGGCGCGGGCACAGGTCGCGGTCGTCAACGAGCAACCGAAGGGTTGGCGCGACAAGCTCTTCACCCAGGCGTCGAAATACCTCGACGACGGCGACCGCCGCAACGAGGCGTTCTTCCACCTGTTGCGTGAGGGCGACGCCGACGACTACCGGGAGCGCGTCGAGGCGAAGGCCGAAGCATTGCGCAAGAAGAAGGACTACGAGTCGGCCCTGCGCTACCTGCGATTGTTGACGCGCGACCCAGCATGTGGCTTCGAGACGCGATTCGAGGCGGCGGCGTGCGAGCTGAAGGCAGCGCCGCACGAACTCGCGCTGGAATCGCGGGCCGCTCACCCCGGTCTGCGGACGCTCGTCCACCTATCGCAGAACTACGAGCCGGAGTTGATGCAGCTCTTCGACAAGACGAAGTGGCTGGACCCGGAGGACCTGTACTACGCTGGCTTCCATCTGGCGGAGCAACTCGGCCGGGCGAAGGCCGTCGGCGGGCACGCACTCAAGCTGGTGGTGCAACGATCGCCGAAGTCGAAGCTGGCGCAGGCGGCCAAGTCAAAGCTCAAGGGCGAGGGGTTGGATTGAAGTTGAGCCCGAAGCGCCCGCGAGGCGCGAAAAAATCCCTCGCTGGCGCGTCGGGCTCAATGGCGTTGACTGGCTTCAAATCCGGCCCCGGATCATCAGCACGCCGACCGCGACGCCCCACACGGCTTGCACCAGTACGAACGCCCCGACGCCGTGGACGTTCGTCGGCAAACGCCCCGCCGCCAGGGCGACCAGCGGCGCTACTCCTGCGACGACGCCGAGGACGCCGACCGTGCGCGCACCGCGCCCAGTCAGTGCCACCGACCACAGGATGACGGCCGCCGATGTGGCCACGACCCACACCCGCGTTCCGAGTTGCATTGCCAAGGAACACAGGGTCAAGATGTGCTTCATGACCAGGAGGTCTTGCGCTGGCCGGTCGCGGAATCGTTCGACGAACTCCGGAATTAGGAATCCACCGGTCAACGCGGCCGGCATCACAGCGACGATCCCCATGACGTAGGCCACCAGCCCGGCACGCACGCATGCCGAATCCAAACCTAGCCGCGACGCCAGGCAACTGTAGCAGTAGACGAGAATACCCATCAGTACGATCAACGAACCGTGGACGACGGCGTTCGTCGTCGCCTGCCGTGCGACGGCACCGATAAACTCGGCCGGCTCGTGGGCGTGAACCGTCGGGTGAGTGGCCATCAGGGCCACGGTCAGGACTGACGCGATCAGTAATGCGATCCCAGTCGCGCGGCCGGAAGGGAGTCGTTCGTCCGACATCGGGAGTCCTCGTAGGAATGTGTGTCCGGCCATTGGTACCCAATCGTGCGGCGAGTGCCAACGACAACTCTGGCCCGTCGTCCGGCACCGGACAAAATGGTGGAAGTGTCTGGATTCGAGGGACGTACGATGGCTGTGGATGCGAGCGGCCGGCAGGTGCGGAAGACGCGGCAGGCGCTGCTCGGCGCGTTCAACGAGTTGGTGCTGGACTGCCGTTACGCCGACATTCGTGTGGCCGACATCATCGGCCGGGCCGATGTGGGGCGTTCGACGTTCTACGAACACTTCCGCGACAAGGACGACATCTTCCGCCAGAGCGTGACCCCAGTGTTGGCCGTCGTGGCCTCCGCGGCCGACGCCGGCTGCGACCTCAGTCTTTTGCAGCACATGCTCGAACACTTCCGCGAGAACCTGACGGCGGCCCGCGGAATGTTGAACGGCCCATGCTGCCCGCAAGTCGTCGCGGTTTTGGCCGGCCTCATCGCGGGACGGTGGCGGCCGGAATCGGGCGCGAAGCTCATCCTGCCGCACGAACTCGCCGCGGCCCAGGTCGCGGAGTCGTTGCTCGGCCTGGTCCGTGCCTGGCTCAACGGCGGGGCGACCTGCCCGTCCGCGGTGGTCGCGGCGACGATGCACGCGAGTACGACGGCGCTCGTTCGCGCCCTCCGGCGCGAATGACCGCTGTCACTTCGGCCGAGCCAGCCGCACGAGCAGCCGCTCCAGCAGCACGTTCTTCGGCAAGTCGTCCGTCGATTTCATGGCCAGGTCCGTCTCGACGAGCCAGTCGAATAACTTCGCCAGTCGCGCTTGGCCGAGGTGCCGCACGAGTTGCTCCATGCCGGCGCGCGCAAACGGCGGCACACCGACCTCGCCGAACGCCGCGGCTGGCGAACGCCCCTGTCGCACGAGCCGGCCGACCTTCGCAAGTCGCTGCAACTGCCAACTGAACGCGCCGAGGATTTTCAGCGGTTCCTCGCCAGCGTCCAGCAGCCGACCGAGAATCGTGAGCGCCTCGGCCGGATTGTTTCTACCGATGGCGTCGAAGATCTTGAACGTCTCGGCCGCGCGGCTGCGGCCGACCATTGCGTCAACGTCGGCCCGCGCAATCGCCGGGCGGTCGCCGACGTACGCGGCGAGCTTGCCGAGTTCCTGGTCGAGTAGGCCCAGTTCGGGGCCGACCAGTTCGACGAGCCACCCGGCCGCGTCGGCGTCGAGCTTCTTGCCGTGCCGGGAACTGGCTCGCTTGATGCACCAGGGTACGAGCTGCTGCGAACTCTGCGGCTTGACCGCGACGCACTGGATCGTGGCATCTGACGGGACCGCCTTGGCGAGGCGGGTGTTGGCGGGCCAACTCTTCACGTCCAGGACGAGGACGCCGCTCTTGGCCGGGTCCGCGACGTACCGTTCGAGCTGCGGTCGGTGATCCGTGACGAAGGTGTCGGCGGCCTCGATCACAACGACGCGGCGGGGGCTGAGAAATGGTAGCGTCGCCAATTCGCTACGGATCGCGGACCACTCGGCCGTGTCGCCGGCGACGGACGTGAGCGCGTACGCCGGATCGGCGTCGTCGAGGAGTAGCGTTTCGAGGGCGTCGAGAACCTGGCGTTTGAGGAACGCCTCGTCGCCGGCGAGGACGTAGACCGGCTGCGGCTTCGCCTTGGCGACTTTGTCGAGGAAGGCGAGAGCGTCCATGCGAATTCCTCAGCGCGACTTGTCGCGACTCGTAGGGTGGGACGAGTGGAGCGAGTCCCACCGCGAACATTCAGCCGCCGAGCGTTC
>CAZNSL010000274.1:4229-7308 GCA_964574975.1 uncultured Alcaligenaceae bacterium
TGTGCCGCCCCCCCCCCCGCTAACCTCCCCCCGCCTCGGGTCCCGGGTGGGACTCGCTCCACTCGTCCCACCCTACATGACGCCAAACTCCTCAAGCAACTTCCGCGGCGCGCCAATGCCGGCGACGTGGACGGTGCCGAGCCACTGCGCCGCCGCCGGGTTGGCGAACCCGACCTTCGGGGCAACGAACGTGACGGTGTGCGTCGCCCGCACGCAGACGCCGAGCGGCTCGCCGGTGTCGCAGTCGAGGCCGCTGGGAATGTCCACGGCCAGGACGGGCGAGCCGCTCGCGTTGATTGCTTCGATGATGCGGGGAAAAGGGTCGCGCATCGAGCCTGCGAGTCCCGTACCGAACAGTGCATCGACGACCCACGAACCGTTGAATGCAAGCGCTTCGGGACGACCCGTTACGGTGTGGATTCCGCTCCGGCGAGTTACGACTTCGTTAATGGCGGCATCGCTCGTCATGCTAGGACCAGCCATCAACCTGGATAGATGCATCGGTTGCCAGACGCCGACGAGAAAACCGGCGTTGTCGAGGTGCCGCGCGATGACGAACCCGTCGCCGCCATTGTTGCCACCGCCGCACATGACGACGATCGGTTTCCGCTCCGGGTTCAGCCGCATCTGCAGCTCGGCGGCCCCGCGGCCGGCGTTCTCCATCAGCACGATCGACGGGACGCCGTACTCCTCGACCGCCCGGCGGTCGATCTCGCGCACCTGGGCCCGAGTCAGTCCGGTCACTTCCACTCCCACTTCATGCCCGGTGCCAGGACGTGCAACTGCAAACCGGTCGCCGCGAACGGCAAGTTCGGCTTCATCGGTGCCACCGTCGCCTTGCGGCCGTCGATGACCACGACCTGACCGATGCCGATCACCTCGAATGCGTTGCCCGATACGACTACGCCCGTCGATTCGTCGATTCCGACGCCAACCAGCGTCGGATGATCCATCACCGCCGACAACAGCCGGTTGAAGCGCTGCCGCTTGACGAAGTGCTGATCGACGATGACCTCCGGCCACAGGCCGAGGCCGTCGGCGGTCTTGGTCGCACGTTGACGAATGGCATTCAACTCGGCGTCGCCGGTGATCATCACGGACGACATCACCGCCGCCCCGGCGCTGGTGCCGCCGACGACCGCACCGTCGCGGTAACGCTTCACGATCGCCGCGACGACTTCCCTCGGCAGCTTGGCCGTGATGCGGTTCTGGTCGCCGCCGCTCATCCAGATGAAATTGGCCGACTCAACGGATTTGACGGCCGCCGTAGTATCGTCGAGGACGAGCGGCTCGGCCGACTTGGCACCCAAGTCGAGCCACATCTTCGCCGCGTCCTTGCCGTCCGACTGCGACGATGCCTGCGGCACGACGAGTACGCGGGCGTTGGATCCGCCAGCCAGTTCGAGGATGTGCTTGCGCAGCGGTTCCGTGCTACCGCCGCCGACGGGGACGAGTTTGCCCTTCGGCGTACCGGCCGGGTCGGCGGCGAGGAGCAGTGCGAGCAGTGCGGCGGACATGCGAGACCCTCCGGCGGGCGACCCGCGCATTGTCGCCGGAGCGGGGTTTGGCGGCCAGTGGCACTCGCGTGGCCATCGGTGCGCGACGTTTCGCCGAAGCCTACTCGCTCGCGGACATCTCACCGAATCGATGGCTTAGCGCTGCCGCAATGCCTGGGTCAGCAACTCGACGAGCGCGTCGAGGCCCTCGCCCTGAAAGATCTCGAGGTGGCCGCCCGGCAGCCAGTACAGGTCGAGACCACCCTGCACGAACTCGCCCCAGCCCATCGCGTAGTCGGGAATATACATCTCCGACCACGCTTCCTCTTCGCGCGAGCGATACAGCACGACGCGCCCCTCGTACACCTGCGGGCGGTAACGGTGCATCGCCTCCATCTGCGCGCCGATCACCGAACGCATCTCCGGCGACAGTTCGGCCGTGCCGCGCAGCCAGGTGTCCACGGCGGTGGGCTTCTTCCACACCAGGTTCTTGGCCCGGCCGGCTGCGTAGACGACCTTCTCCCACAGCGATTTCGACCAGAAGTTACGGGCATGGGCCGCCAGGCGCTTGACGAGCGGCTGCCGGCGCGGGTGGCCGGGGGCGTGCGCGTCCAGCATCGCCAACAGGCCGATCGGCTCGCCGGCCGCGGCAAGTTGCCGGGCCATCTCGATTACCACGAGGCCGCCGAGCGAGTAGCCGGCGAAGTGGTACGGACCCTTCGGCCGCAGTGCGCGAATCTCGCGCAAGTAATCCTCGGCCATCGCCTCGATGGTGCGGTGCGGGGTCGCCACACCGTCGAGGCCGCGCGGCTGTAGGCCGTAGACCGGCTGGTCGTCGCCGAGCCGGTTGGCCAACTCGCGGTAGTTGAAGACGTGGCCGCCGACGCCCGGCACGCAGAACAATGGCGGTCGCGAGCCGGTTGCCCGCAGGGCCACCAGAAGCGGAGCCGGAGCCGACCCGCCGCGGAGCGCCTCGGCAATACCCTCGACCGTCGGCGCGCGGAACAGGACAGCCAGCGGCAGCGCCCGGCCGAACTCGTCGCGAATGCGTGCGAACAGTCGGGCTGCCAGCAGCGAATGTCCGCCGAGCGAGAAGAAATCGTCGGTCGCGCCGACGTTCTTGACGTGTAGCACATCCTCCCACAGCGCGGCCACACGGCGCTCGATGTCGTCGCGCGGCGGCACCCATTCGCTTGCTGCGGGCGCGACCTCGGGCTCGGGTAGCCTGGTGCGGTCCACCTTGCCGGTCGGCCCGACGGGCAGTTCGGCCAACCGCACGAGCTGCGCCGGCACGGCCGGTTCCGGCAACTCGTCGAGGAGGGCGGTGCGTACCGCGACCGGGTCGGCGTCGCCGGTGAAATAGCCGACGAGGCGCACGCTGCCGCTGGCGTCGCGTCTCGGTTCGACCACCGCGGCCTTGATCCCAGAAATGCGCGTCATGGTCGCTTCGATCTCGCCCGGTTCGATGCGGAAGCCGCGCACCTTCACCTGGCGGTCGACGCGGCCGACGAACTCGATCAGGCCGTCGGGGCGGCGCTTGACCAGGTCGCCGGTGCGGTAGACGCGTGCCGCCACGACCCCTG
>CAZNSL010000275.1:0-7301 GCA_964574975.1 uncultured Alcaligenaceae bacterium
ACTCCTTCACCACCCATAACCTATGCGAAATCCGACTATCCGGATAGCCTCTAAGTCGCACTTTACACACGGCCGAGATGGTAATTGGCGTGATGTTGCCGTGTCGCAAGGACGTAGTTGGCCAGGAAAGCGCCTCCGACGGATACAGAAGTTCCCTGGAAGCGCAAATTTTATTGCATAATTGGCCCTAGGAGTTCGTATCTTACCCACTCATCCCGTGTTTGCGGAGCTTGGGACCGTAGTATTATCAGCAGGAGATTTCGATGCAACGCAATGATCGGTTGGCCCGAACGGTTCGCCTCCGCCTTGAGACGTTGGAAGGTCGACTGGCCCCAGCAGCATCCATCGCATACTCACTCGATGTCTCGACCTACCTCGGTGGAAGCCTGTTCGAGCACGTTCGCGACGTGACCACCGACAGCCAAGGCAACATCTACATCGCCGGCGGCACCGAGTCGGCGAACTTTCCGGTCACGCCTGGCGCGTACCAGACGATCCACAACCCCGGCAACCCCGACTCCTCCGCGACCTACCGGTTCGACGCGTTCGTGATGAAGTTCCGGCCAGATGGGTCGCTGGTCTGGTCCACGTTTCTCGGTGGGCGAAACTACGACCGGGCGTACGCCATCGAGGTGGACAGCCAGGGGTACGTGTACGTCGCTGGCCGGGCTGGGGCCGGATTCCCGGTGACCTCCGCGGCGTTTCAGAGGCAGTTCCAGGGCGGTCAGGAGGCGCCGTTCTACGGCCCGCAGGACGGCTTCATTGCCAAGCTGGCACCGGACGGTGGCTCCCTCGTCTGGGCCAGCTACTTCGGCACGTCCGACCCGCGCATCATCCGCGACATCGCCCTGGATGCCGCCGGCAACGTTTACCTGGGGTCGGGCCACTCCTCCGGAGCGTGGACCTCAGCGGTGTCAACGGCCTTCGCCAACGGCTTCCAATCCACCCCGCGCGGTGGCAATGACGGGGTGGTGGCCAAGGTTCGTTCCGACGGCACGCAGGTACTGTGGGCCAGCTACCTCGGCGGCTCGGGAAATGAATACGGCACACCATCCGTCCGGGTGGATGCCGCCGGCAGCGTCTACGTCTTGTATTCCACCAACTCGACGGACATGCCCGCCACCTCAGGAGCATACGACCGCACCTCCAACGGGGGCTACGATTCCTTCCTGGCCAAGTTCACCCCCGATGGTCACGGGCTCGTCTACGGTACTTACCTCGGCGGCTCCGGCAACGAGGACGGCGAAACGCATAACCTGGCCATCGATGCGCAGGGGCGGGCGTACGCGCTCGTCGTCACCACCTCGGCGAACCTGCCGACCACCCCGGGTGCCCTGCAACGGACGCTCGGCGGCTCCACGGACGCCGCCGTCCTGAAGCTGTCGGCGGATGGGTCGCAACTGCTCGCCGGCACCTACCTCGGCGGCTCAGGCAGCGAAGGCGGCGAAGGTGTGTCCGTCGACGCGCGGGGCAACGTGTACGTGAGTGGTCCGACCGCATCGTCCAACTTCCCCGTGACGGCCGACGCTTACCAGAATGCGCGCCGTGGCGGGCAAGACTTCTACGCCGCCGTATTGCGCCCGAACCTCAGCTCGCTCGCATACGCCACCTACCTCGGCGGCAGCGGCGACGACTACCCCCGCAGCTCGTTCGCCGACGCACAGGGCAATTTCTACGTGGCCGGGCAAACCAACTCGACCGACTTCCCCGGACGCCACGACATCCAGCCGAACTACGGCGGCGGGACTGTGGACGCGGCGTTTGTCAAGTTCGCCGCCCGGCCGGTTTCCCCGGTCCACGATACGTCCAACTTGCCGATCGCCGGGACTCGACCGTTCGCCTCCGCCCCCGCGGACTCGCCGTGGGCCTTCACCAGCGCGACATGGGGCAGCGGCACCGCGAGCGAGTTCGCCACCGACAACCTGGACGCCACGCAGGTCGCCCAGGCGTTTCCCCTGCCTGCCGCGGGAGTTCTCGCCGAGTCCTCCCAGTCCGCCCGACGAAGGAACGACCAGCCGAGCGGGAACCAGCAGGTTCGGGTACTGGTCGCCGGCCCGGATGACCGGAAGGCCACTCCATCGGAAACCGGCTCCCGGTGTCCAACGACGTCCAGAGCTTCCCGCGCCGCTGGCACCCACACGACGATCCTGGAGGGGCCGGTTGACGGTCACGCCACCGCCTCACTTCCTCGACAACACCGGTGACGTGACCGGAAGCGGCCCCCGCCGAGGCAGATAGCGTGTTGTCGAGAGTACACTTGCGTAGCCCACTCGGGGTCGACCGGCCGCCGAGACGCGTGGTTGCGTGAAACGGCGACGGTAGGCGGTCAGTTTTGTACGGCGTGGGACGGGGTCGCCAGCACGGCGGTCGCTTCGGCCTGAATCGTCGCCGAGATCGCGTTCGGCGTCGTCTGCTGCGAACTCCACCGCATCGCCCGGTCGAAGCAGGTCCGCGCCGCGGCGGTGTCGCCGAGACGGTGGAGACACATCGCCAAGACGAAGCGGTCCCGTGCGGCCAACTTGGCGTCGTGGTGTTCGATGGCCTCGGTCAAACAGGTCCGGGCGTCGGAATACTGACCGGCGCGGTACAGCGCGATCCCCAGCGTGTTGCGATACCACCACTCGGTGGGACGCAACTCGACCGCCTTGCGGGCCAACCAAAGGGCGTTGGCCGGGTCGCGGTACAGCTCGGGTACGATGAGGTATCGCCAGGCCAGGTCGTTCGCGGCCTTCGCCGCGTCGGGGAACAGGGTGAGGGCCGTGGCGAGGTCGGCTTCCGCCCCAGCGCGGTCGCCGGCCCGACGACGACACAGGCTGCGCAGGGTGTAGATCTCGAAGTTCCGCGGGTAGTTTGGCTGGATTGTGTCCAGTTCGACGGTCGCTTCGCCGATGCGGCCAAGGCCGACGAGTGCCATGGCCCGGTGGTAGCCGGGGTAAGGGTCCTGGGGGTCGAGCCGAATCACTTCGTCGAAATCGGCCAGAGCGGCGGCCAGCCGGCCCTCCTTCAGGCGAATCAGCCCCCGCTGGGACAGCGCCTCGCGATGATCCGGCCAGCGCTCCAGGGCGCGGGTGTAGTCGCGCTCGGCCAACCACGGCCAATCGAGTTGCACCGCCGCCTCGGCGCGGCGGGCGTGGCCCGCCGGATCGTCGGGCGCGCGCAGCAGCCGGTACGACGCCTCGGCCAGCGTCCACCAGGCGCGCGTCCGCGGGACGAGCAGTGAGGTGCCGACAACTTCGACGCGCAGCGGGGAGGCATCGCGACGACTCTCCGGCGGGTCCGGCCGCGCGTCCCAGTCCAGGTCGAGCGCCGCCAACTCGCGGCGGATCGCACGCAGGTCCCAGACGCGCAAGCCCTCCCGGCCCAGCGCGACCAGACGGGTGCCGTCGGGCGTCAAACGCGCGGCCCCGGCGTAGCGCTCCGGGTCCTCGAACCGGGCCAACTCGCGGCTGGTTGCGGCCTCCACCAGACGATAATACCCCGTTGGCATCGACAGCACGGCCAGCCGGCCGTCGGGCGACACGCACTGCAAATGGCCGGGGCCGAGCCGCGGCCCCGGCTCCCAGGTGCCGACGGCGTAAAGCCGATTGCCGTCCACCCCCGTGGCCAGCCAGCGACCGTCCGCGGAGAACAGGCAACGGTCCCCACCGTCCGGCGACCGCCATGCCTCGCGGCCGGTCGCCGCTTCGTAGACGAGAACCCGCGTCCCGTGGTGGCCGAACGCCACCCAGCGGCCATCGGGGCTGACGGCGGCGTCCGCCATGCTGGTCCTGACGGCGACGCGGCGAGGATAGCCGGGCCGGTTGGGGTGCAGGATCCAGCCGCCGGCGTACCGATCCATGCTGTAGCCGTTGTACATCGCCTGGGCGACGACCTGGCCATCGTGGCTGGTGGCGATTGCTTGAGTCCCGTCGTGGAACGGCAACCGTTCCGGTGGGCCGAGTTGCCGGCGAGCGGGTGCCGACGGGTTCGCCCGCAACGGCCAACGGAAGCAGCCGTCGAAACTATTCGTCAGCAGTGCCCCGGACGGCTCGAACACCAGTTCACTGAGTCGAGACCCGTTGATGAGTCGAAACGGCACGCTCGCCAGCGCCTGGCCGGTGTCCAGGTCGAACAGGTCCAGGCCGTTGTCGGGCAGACTGACCGCCACCACCCGGCCGTCCTGGCTGACGGCGGGAGCGAAGGGGTCGCTGGTCTTCCGGCCCGCGGCCAGCACCCGATACTCGCGGCCGTCGCCGACCGACCACAGGCCAATGCGAGCGCCATCCCGGGCCGCAGCCAACCGGCGATCGTCGGGGCTGAACCGCGGCGGCACGAGGATGGTGGCCGCGGGCTGCGTCTGGAACAGCAGCCGGCCGGTGCCGACATCGAACAGGGACAACTGCCCTCCCCAGGTGCTTACCACCAGCAGCCGGTCGCCGACGCGGTTGAAGAGGACGTAGCTGCCGCCGCCGATCGGCGCGTCGAGTTGGCGGTGCCGGCCGAAGGTTCGCGTGGCCGGGTCGAACTCGACGAGGACCACGGCGGGACCATCGCCTTGCGGCACGGCCAGCGTGCGACCGTCCGGGTGCCAGGCGCAATGCCCGTTGCCGAGCGGCCACGGCGGCACCCAGGTCGCCGCGACCCGGCCGGTGGCCAGCTCGCGGACTTCGATTTGCTGGCAGGCGTACGACGCCCGCACGAGCAACGGATCGACCGGGTGGAAGACGCCAGGGCCGACGGGGGCTGTGGGGCCAGCGACCCGGGGCAGGTGGTGGAGTTGCTGCCCAGTCGTCAGGTCGAAGATACTCGCCGACCCGTCGGGGGCGTTGCCGGAAAACAGGTTCCGGTGCGGGTGGAACTCAATCTCGTCCCCCAGCCCGGGCCGCTCGATCCGGCCGACCAGTTCCGGCCGCGGCCCGAGCCGCCAGACCGCTCGCCGACCGTCGCCGGGCAG
Organism: uncultured Alcaligenaceae bacterium; assembly: GCA_964574975.1. Classification (GTDB taxonomy): domain Bacteria; phylum Planctomycetota; class Planctomycetia; order Gemmatales; family Gemmataceae; genus JAXMAS01. The sequence continues at coordinate 4,934 of CAZNSL010000275.1, forward strand.
TTTCTGCACGGCGTAGCGGCCGTCCGGGCTAAGCCAGGCTCGGGTCGGCCCGCCGGGTGCTGGCAGGCGGCAGAGTTCCACGTCGCCGTCTACGCGGCGGACGCTCACCGCTCCGCCGGCCTCGGTACGGCAGTAAAGCGACAGGTCGCCGGAGAAGTCGAGATGGTCGCAACCGGCCGGGCAACCCTCCCACCATTGCGTCACGTGCAGGTCGGCCAGAGTCAGGGCCGCAATCGCTTCGTTGCGCAGCGCGTCGAACCGTTCCGGCGGCAGACCCAGCTCGCGGCCCAGAGCGACGGCCTTGGCGGTCGCCGTCAGGCTGTCGAAGCGCTGCCCTTCGCCGCGGCTGACCACGCGCCTACCGTGGGCTTCGGCCGCCAGCGCGTCCCACAGTCGCAGCTTGCCGTCGCGCTCGGCGGTGACGGCACGGCTCAGAGCCGCCGACAGCGACAGGGCGGCGACGGTCGAGCCAATGGCCACGGCTACGAGGAGGAGTACCACGGCAGCGCTCAGACCGGCCACCGTCGGATTGCGCCGGCTCCAGCGCCAGGCCCGCTCGACCGGGCTGGCCGGCCGGGCGAGTACCGGCGCGCCGGCCAGGAAGCGCCGCAGGTCGTCGGCCAGCGCGCCTGCCGTCGGGTAGCGTCGGGCCGGTTCTTTCGCCAGACACTTCAGGCAGACCGATTCCAGGTCGCGCGGCGCGGCGGGGTTCAAGAGCCGCGGGGCGGCCGGCTCGCGCTCGCGGACCTGGTTGAGCGTCTCCAGTGCCGTCGCTCCGCGGAACGGCGGCCGGCCGGTCAGGCACTCGTACAGGATCGCGCCGAGCGCGTACACGTCGGCCGCCGGCCCGACATCGCCGCGGCCCTCGGCCTGCTCGGGGGCCATGTAACTCGGCGTGCCCAGCACGTCGCCGGTCGCGGTCAGGCTTTGCTGCTCCCGCTTGGCCAGGCCGAAATCAGCGATCTTTGGAGTGGCGATCGGCGATCGCCGATCGGCGATCGGTGAACCGCGGGCTGGTCGATCGTCGATCGCCGCGAGCAGGACGTTCGCCGGCTTCAGGTCGCGATGGACGATGCCGCAGTCGTGGGCGTATTGCACTGCCCGCGCCAGGGTTTCGACGAGTTCCGCCGCCGGTCGCGGCAGTTTTGGGTGGCCGGCCAGTTGGGTGGCCAGGGTGCCGCCGGCCACGAATTCCAGCGACAAGTACGGTACGCCGACGTGCGTCCCAACCTCGTAAACCTGGACGATGTTCGGGTGCTGGAGTCGGGCGATGGCGTCCGCCTCGGCCAACAATCGAGCCTTCCGACCCGCCGCGGTTTGAGGAGCGGCCAGGAGCATCTTGAGCGCCACCACGCGATCCGGGTGCTGCTGCCTGGCCCGATACACGACGCTCGTGCCGCCGCGGCCGAGTTCGTCGAGCAACTCGTACCCCGGTGGTCCAACGGTTTCCAGGGTCGGCGGTCGTGGGTCCAATTCCGGTGGCGTGTCGTCCGCCGTAGCCGCCGACACCACCGCGCCGCCGCGCACCGCTTGCCGCAACGGACGAAGGAACGGATCGCTCACCGCGTCGAGCTGTCGAGCAGCCGCCTCACACTCCCGACAGCCGTCCAGGTGCTCCGCCACCCGACGGGCAAGTCGCTCCGGCAGATCGCCGAGGATGAACGCGCGCAGGTCCGCCTCGCTGACGCATGCGACGCCCGGCATGGCTTCTCGCCCCTGGAATGTCCGCGACAGCCTCCAAACGCCGATCTATCATACTCGTTGATTCCCGTGCGACAAATCTGGCCCGAACCTGCACCCAGCAGGGGAGGCGCGATGCCCTTGCCGGCCGACGACGCTCCCGTGCCTTTCGAACGCCCCTCGCCCGGACGCGACACGTCGTCGAGCCTGTTGGAGCGCGTGCGGGCCAACGATCCGGCGGCCTGGCAACGGCTCGTGGACCTGTACCGGCCACTCGTGCTGTACTGGTGTGGCCGTGGCGGCGTGCGTTCGTCGGACGCCGAAGACGTGGCCCAGGACGCATTCGCCGCGGCGGCCAACGGCCTGCCTCGCTTTCGTCACGACCGGCCCGGCGACACGTTCCGCGGCTGGCTCCGGGGCATCGTCCGCAACTGCGTGGCGTTGTACTTCCGCCGCCGGGTTGGCCAGCCGGAGGCCGCGGGCGGCTCCGACGCCTGGCAGGAACTCCAGGCCGTTGCGGACCCGCTGCCCGAACCGGGCAACGACGCGGTCGAAATCGAACAACTCTACCGGCGGGCGCTCGACCTGGTGCGCGACGAGTTCGAGGAGCGGACCTGGCAGGCGTTCTGGCGGACGGCCGTGGATGGCCGCCCCCCGGCCGCACTGGCCACGGAGCTGGGTATGACGC
>CAZNSL010000276.1:0-7294 GCA_964574975.1 uncultured Alcaligenaceae bacterium
ATGAACACGGATAAATGCTGCTAGATACAACAGCAAATTGTTGTATCTAGCAGCATTTATCCGTGTTCATCTGTGTTCTCTCTGTGGCTATTTCCGCTTACGGCAGGCTCATGCCGACGAAGCTGCCGTCATTCTCGCGCGATAACGCCCACAGGAACGCGCCCACGTCCGGGCTTTCGTAGAAGAAGCCGACCGAGTTGACGCGGACCCGTGGCCGGTCGGGCAGGGGGGCGTTCCAACGCGTTCGCAGTGCGTTGCGCACGGCCTTCGCCAGAACGTCGGTGCGCTGCGATTCTGGCATCGCACGAGCCGCCTCGGCCGTCAATCCTTCCCCGATATTCGGCAGGCCGTCCGACAGAAGATAGATCGTGTCGAGTCCCTGAGCGCGGTACTGGAACGCCGCTTCGAGGGCCGCATACATGTTCGTGTTGCCGGTCGGACGAATGGCCGTCAGTGCTTTCGCGACCTTATCCGCCGAGGTGGCGTCGAAGTCGAGCCAGCCACTGGGCTGGCCGAGGATGTAGTTGACCTTGTCGGAGAACAGGATGACCTGATACTTCTCCAACTGCGCCAGACTACCCATGACCTTAACGAGTGCGTCGCGGACGCCCGGCCACTTGAGTGGGGCAGGCGTCTTGTCGTCGAGGAGGTCCATGCTGCCGGACATGTCCACGAGGAAGACGACGCGGCGGCCGGCCAGGGCAATGCCCTCGAAGCGTTGCTCGGCCGCTCGTTTGACGCGGACGAGCTGACTGGCGAGTTCCTTGCCTTGGCCCTGGGCGGCGTCGAGCGAGCGGCGGGCGTCGGCCAGGTCCTTCTCCAGCGATTTGACGTGCGACTCGGCACTGGCGGTGGCGTCGCGAGCGGTCTGGGCCGCGTTACGTAGGTCGGGCAACTGGTCGGCGACCGTTTTCATCGCGGCGAGCCGTTTGGACGACTCGTCGATGAGTTGGTCGCGTTCGCGGACGAGCCGTTCCAATTCGCCGATGCGCGCCGTGGCTGCGGCCTGTTCGCGCGTCAGGTGCTGCTCGGCGAGTTCTTTCTTGGCGAGTCGTTCGGCCGTGTCGGCTGCCCGGGTGCGCATCTCCGCGAGTTGCTTCGAGAGTTCGTCGGCGCTCGAGCGGGCCGCGGCGAGTTCCGTGCGCGTTGCATCGGCATCCAAGCGCGACTTGGCCAGGGCGTCCTCGGCGGTGACGAGTTTCGCCTTCGTGTCGTCGGCCGTCGAACGCGATGCGATCAGATCGGCGCGGGTCGCGGTGAGGGCGCGGGCGGCCTCGGTAGCGGCCTTGCCGCGGGCCATCGCGTCGCGCTGGCTGACCAGCCACAGGAAGGTGACGCAGCCGAGGCAGCAGCAGAACATGTCCATCATGGACAGACTGAAGATCATCGGGATGCGATGGCGCGTGCGCATGACATCGTCCAGGTGGCGAGACTACGAACTCGGCGGGCGGCGGAGCATCTCGCGGATGCGGACCATCGGGCTTGGGTGACCCGCGCCGTCTGCGTCGGACGCCGGTTTCGGCGTCGGTGTGCCATTCGTCAGCGTCAGGCCGAAGCGCGGCACGACGGCATCGAGGTGCCCGCGCGGCAATTCGCCGCAGCGCCAGTGGCCGGCCAGGGCGAACGCGGCGACGGCCACTGCATCCGGTGGCAAGACACACACCGTCGCGTCACCACCGATCGCGTCGAGCGTGGGCCGCAATCCCGGCAGGCGGGCCGCTCCGTGCGTCAGCCAGATCAGGTCCGGCTCGTCGAGCGTCTTGACCGCCGATTGTGCCTCCTCCAACACGGCTCGCAGCCCGTCCGTCGCCTTGCGTGCGAGCAGAGCGCCGAAGGCCGGAAGGTCGTCTGGCCCGAGGGTCAACTCCTGATACCAGTGGGCGGTGCGGATCGTTAACGGCACCGACTGGTTGACGGGCCGGTCGAGAGCAACCTGCAACTGCTCGAAGAGGTACTGTTCGGCGGCGCTACTGTCGCGCGGATCGCGGCGGCAGACGCGGACACAGCGGTCAGCCGTCGCGTCGAGGAGCCGGTCCATCCAGACGCGCGCACTCAGGTGTGGCAAGGTGAGCGTGGCGGCGATGCGAGCCTTTTCGCCGTCGGACGTGAGGACGGTCCAGGTGAATGCGTGGTCGTCGGTGTCCGCGACCAGTGCGGTGCGGAAGCGGTCGGGGGCGACGGCTGCGACTGCCAGCGGGCCGACGATCGTGCCCTGGACGCTCAGACGGACGTGTTCCAGAGCCGCAGTCAGGATCGACACTTGCTGCGGCGTCAGATACGCCGGCACGGCAACGGACACGGCCGGCGACCCGGCGGCGGCGGCCCGGATGCGTTCGGCGGCCAGTGTCGTTGCGCCAGTCGCGTCGATGCGGAGTTTGCCGGCGCGCCACTCGCGCGGCTGGCCGAGGGCGGCCAGAAACGCACGGGCCGTCAGGTGAGGCAGTCGGCGGATCAGGCCCAGCGCTGCACGGCCGACCTGCGGTGCGCGCTGCTCCAGTGAGACGGCCAGGACCAATTCGTCGTCCGGCGGGTCGAGCTTGAGCGGCCGCGGCGTGACTTCGCCGGCCGGGCCGTGGACGGCGCGGGCACGGCGAGCGTCGAGGTCCAGCCCGATCAGGCTGGCTGCGGCGAGCGCCGGTTCGACTTGCTTCCGCGACCACAAGCCCCACGACATGCGTACTTCCCTCACGCCTCGGCGAATAGCCGCGACTCGTCCGAAGTCTCCGGCTGCGGGTCGTACAGCCGTAACACCAGATGCTCCTGGCAAAACTGTTGGCAATCCAGCACCAGCGATTCCTCCGCCCGCTGGATTGCGTGCAGGAGGTACATGACGACCAGGCTCAGGGCCAGGGCGACGAAGGTGCAATCGAACGCAACGGCGAGTTGCCGCGTCGCCTGGTCGAGGAACACCGCCGTACTCTCCTCGGATGAATTTGCCATGCTCAGCCCGCCCGCCAGGCCGCGGACGGTGCCGAGGAACCCAATGGCCGGGATCGCCCAGGCGAGGTACTGCACCGTGGCGATGCTGGTAACAAGCCGGCCCTGTTCGACCTCGGCCTGAGTGCGGACGATCTCGCTGGCGTCGGTGGCGCTACGGCTGACGGCGAACTTGCCGAGGGCCATGCGGGCCATCGTGGCCAGGATCGACGGGCCGCGACGGCTGACGGTCTGGTCAAGTTTGCGAATGAGCGGCCTGGCGTCTTCCGGTAAGATGCGTGCCCCTTCGTCGGTCGGCAGCAGTTCTTGGTCGAACGCCTTCCGCTGCCGCCGCACCTCGGCGTAGCGGCTCAGGATGATGAAACCGGCCCAAACGGTGCAGCAGTACGAGGCGATCTGTTCCGGGCCGAGAAGCAGTCGGCCGATGCGCTCCGGCGTCCACTTGGCCCAGAATCCGGCCTCGGACTGGCCGGACCAGCGCCATAGTGGCACGCACACGGCGGCAACGAGGGCAAATGCCGCGACGAGGAGCAGCCACTCGCGGGTCGGCTTCTGGGACGGCGTCAACGCCATCGGAGGTCTCGCAACGAGAACCGGGCGGAGGGTTATTCGCTCCGTCAAAGGCTGTATTGTCCGCCTTTGCAGTGAGGCGTGTCAAGGGCCGGGCCGGATTGACGGGTCGCCCGCGGCGTGCGGGGCGGTAGAATACGGCCGTCTGCTCCGGTCCCAAGGAGTCTGCCGATGGCGGTGCCTGCAACGTCCGTACTGTCAACCTGCATCCTCTTGGTTGCACTCGTCGTCACCGTACCGCTCGCGGCTCAGGAGAAACCGTTCGCCCTCGACAAGGTAGCGGTCGCCGAGTTGGTCAAGCGGCTCGACGACAAGGAACCGCTCGCTCGTCGGTTGGCGGCCCGTGAACTGGGGCGGCGGAAGGATGCGGCCGCCGTCGCGCCACTCGTCGGCGCGCTCAAGAAGGACAAGGAACCGGGGGTTCGCAACGCCGCGGCCGAGGCGCTCGGCGCGCTCAAGAAGGTCGCCAAGGCCGCCGTGCCGGATCTGCTGCGGGCACTCAAGGACGCCGATGCCCTCGTCCGCGAGACGGCGGCCGAGTCGCTGGCCGACATCGGCGAGGAGCCGAAGACCGTCGTGCCCGCGCTCGTAAAGTTGCTCGACGACGCCGACGTGAACGTACGCTGTGCGGCAGCGATCTCGCTCGGCGATTTCAAGGTTCACGCCCTCTCCGCGGTGCCGGCGCTGGAGAAGGTTCGTAAGAACGACAAACACCTGTTCGCGCGGGAGGCCGCCGACGAGGCGCTCCAGGCGATCAGCAAGGCCACCAGTAAAATCGGCTCCTGAGTCCCCCACCCGCACGAGTCTTCCTGCCATGCGACGCACCGCTCTCGCCCTGCCGCTCGCGGCCCTCCTGGCCGCGCTGGTCGCCGCCTCGCCGCAGGCGCCCAAGGCCGACGAACCGGCGAGCAAGCCCGCTCCGGCAGCCAATCGCGACGACCTGGCCAAGACGCCGCCCGGATTCGTGCGCTTTCGCGTTCAGGAGATCGAACGCGGGCTCAAAGTGTGCTACGCCGTCGTCACCGCCGACGTGAACGACGACGGCAAGCCCGATGTCGTGGTCGTGGACACCAACCAGGTCGTCTGGTACGAGAACCCGTCCTGGAAGCGGCGGATCATCGTCGGGCCGGGACAAACCAAGACCGATAACGTCTGTATCTCGCCCGCGGACATCGACGGTGATGGTAAGGTCGATTTTGCCATCGGAGCCGACTGGGGTCCAATCGCCCGCCAGAACCCGAGCGGGACCATGCAGTGGGTCAAGCGCGGTGCGACGCTCGACGAACCGTGGACCGTCTACCCCATCGGCGACCTGCCGAGCGTCCATCGGATGCGCTTCCTGGACCTCGACGGCACCGGCAAGAAGCGGCTCGTCGTCGCGCCGCTGATGGGCCGCGAGAGTACCTACCGCCTCAACTGGACCGACGGCCGGCCCGTTCGCATCGCCGCTTACGCCATCCCAAGCGACCCGGTGCGGGGGCCGTGGGTGCCCGAAGTCCTCGACGAGAGCTTGCACGTCGTCCACAACTTCAGCGCCGTGCCGGCGTCGCTTGGCCGGCAGGGGCTGGACCTGCTCGCGGCCAGCTACGAGGGCGTCAGCCTGATCGCGCCCGACCAGCGTGGCGTCTGGTCGGCCAAGCGCATTTGCGAGGGCGACCAGGGCAATCCCCAGGGATCGCGGGGTGCGAGCGAGGTCAAGGCGGGCAAGCTCAAGGGCGGCCAGCGGTACATCGCCACCATTGAACCGTGGCACGGCAACCGCGTCGTCGTCTACACGCCGCCGGACAACCCGAAGAACTTCTGGGTCCGGCACACCGTCGATTCACGTTTGCGATGGGGCCACGCCTTGTGGTGCGCCGACATGAACGGCGACGGCGACGAGGACCTCATCGTCGGCGTCCGCGACAACCCGAAGCCGACCGACTCGTTCAACGACCGCAGTGGCGTGCGCCTGTACCGCTGCACCGACGGCGTCGGCGCACGCTGGGACGAGCGGCTGATGATCGACCCGGACGGCGTGACGGTCGAAGACCTGACCGTGGCCGACCTGGATGCCGACGGCCGGCTCGACATCGTCGCCGTCGGTCGCATGGTCGGCAACGTTCGCATCTACTGGAACATCGGTCGGTGACGCCGGAATCAGGGTGTCAGGGTGTCATTTTCTACATGACACCCAGACACCCTGACTTCCGGTTTGCCGAGCGCGACGCGGCCGATGCCGGTGGCCGCGCCTGCAATGCGTCGCGGATCTCTTCCATCAACATCTGGTCCTTGGTCAGCGATGGCAGGGCCTCGGCCTCGGCCTTCTTGGTGCGCATGAGCCAGCCGAGGAACTTCACCGTGAAGAAGAACAGGGCGGCCGCGATAACGAGGAAGTTGACGACATCGGCGAGGAAGAGGCCGTACGGCACCTTGATTTTGCCGACGGTCCAGGCCCAGTCCTTGAAGTGGTTGTCGCTGGGCACAACCACGTTGACGAGCGGCATGACGATGTGATCGACCAACGACTTGACGATGCCGGTGAACGCCCCGCCAACGACGACGCCGACGGCCAGGTCGATGACGTTGCCCTTGAAGGCAAAGGCCTTGAACTCGTCGTAGAGCGTGATGGCATGTCGGGCCGGGTTGGAAACCGTGAACTTGTCGAGCGCCATGCGAGTTGCCTCAATTCGTGGGAGCATATAGCCACGCTTCCACGAGTATGAGGCGGCTTACCCCGGCGGCAAGCCGACGGCGACGCGGTACACCAGATCCGGCAACTTTTTTCGGTGGATGGCGTCGGCTACAGCTTGTCGAAGGAGTGGCCCGGCGTCGGCGAGTTTCGCCAGGACCACGTCCGCCGTCACCGGCTCGGCCGAAGGTGCGGCGGACACGCTGACGAGTAGCCGCTTCTCCGTCGGGCTGGGCCGGACCTCGGTGACGACCAGGCCACGCAGAACGTCGTCGCCGCAATAGGAGAATGCGTCGCCGATGGCCGCGCCGGCCTGCTTGGCCAACTGCATCGCCTTGCGGCCCGGTCGGTTGCGCCGCTCGCGGTCCCAGTAACGCGGGTCGGTGCCGTCGTCGGGGCGAACATCGGACGCGCCGGCCAGGAGTTGACGGCGCGACGGTCGTTGTGGGTTCGGCATCACGGCATGGACCGAAGCTACAGTGGGGAGGTTCGGTCGGTCGCCCGAACGGCTGATTCCCTTACAATAGTCGGTGTTCTCTGAAACAGTCCGACGCCCCGAGGAAAAGCCGCCGATGAAGCCGCGTTTGCTGACCCCCGGCCCGACGCCCGTCCCCGAAGAAACCTTGCTCGAACTAGCCAAGCCGGTGACTTTCCACCGCACGGCCGAGTTCCGGGCCATCCTCGGCGAAGTCGTCGAAGACTTGAAATACGTCTTCCAGACCACGGGCAGCGTCCTGGTGCTGACGGCCTCCGGCACCGGCGGCATGGAGGCGTGCGTCAGCAACTGCGTCGCCCCCGGCGAGAAGGCAATCCTCCTGACCTGCGGCCGCTGGGGCGAGCGCTGGCGTGGCATCTGCAAGGCGTTCGGCGTCGAACTCGTGGCCGTCGAGGTGCCCTACGGCGAAGCGATCGCGCCGGAGCAACTCGAAAAGGCCCTCGCCCAGCACCCCGACGCGGTCGCCGTCTTCGCCACGTTCAGCGAAACGTCTACGGGCGTCGTCAACGACATCGCGGCATTCGGCCGGATCGTCGCCAAGACGCCGGCGCTCTTCTGCGTGGACACGATCAGCGGCCTCGGCGTGATGGAGTGCCGTACCGACGATTGGCACATCGACG
>CAZNSL010000277.1:0-7275 GCA_964574975.1 uncultured Alcaligenaceae bacterium
CTCCGCTGCGCGTCGCGGCTAACCGACGCACCCCCGAATTGCGCTTTAATCCACGAAAAGGAACTCGTTGGCGTTGAGCAATACCTGACAGGCGTTGGCCAATCCGTGACGCCGCACGTGGGCGGCCACGCGCTCGCGCTCACCCGCACTCGGCGGCCGCAGCAGGATCAGCCGGAAGGCCGCATCGACCTGCGATTCGGGCGTCATCGACTGCGCTGCCAGGCGGCGGGCGACGTGTTCGGACTGCCGGATCAGAAAGGCATCGTTGAGCAGGGCGAACGCCTGCGTCGGCGTCGTCGAGACGCTCCGCACCGGTGTCGCGGTCGAGCCATCGGGGCAGTCGAGGGCGTCGAGGAACGGGTCGGCCACGGTGCGGAACGCGAAGCGGTAGACCGCGCGGCGACGGCCCTCCGACGCGTCGGGGTCGAAGCCGGCATAGTCGAGGAACGCCGGCGCGCCGCCGTCGGGCATGAACGTGGCCTTGCCGCGGTGGACGAACTGCACGGCCGACGGCCCGCCCATCGTGAGGTCGAGACGGCCGCTGAGTTGCAGCACGCCATCGCGCACCTGCTCGGCCGTCAGCCGCACGCGGTTCATGCGCCACAGTAGGCGGTTGTCCGAGTCCGCGGCCGCCGCCGGGCCGTGCGCCGCCGACTGGCGGTAGGCGGCGCTGGTAACGAGCAAGCGGTTCAGCGCCTTGAGGGAGCCTTTCGCGTCGTCGCGGAACCACAGCGCCAGCCAGTCGAGCAGTTCCGGGTGACTCGGTTTGCCGCCCATCTTTCCGAAGTCGTTCGGCGTGTCGCACAGGCCCCGGCCGAAGTGGTAGTGCCAGACGCGGTTCGCGATGCTGCGCCACGTCAGCACGTTGCGGTCGGCCACGAGCCAGCGCGCCAGGGCGGCGCGGCGGGCGGACTCGTCGCCAGTCGTCGCGCCCAGCTCGCCCGGAAGCCCCGGCAGACACGCGAGCGCGGCCGGACCGACCAGTTCACCCGGCCGGTCGATGTCGCCGCGCTTCAGCAGGTGGACGGGCCGCGGCTCGGCCGATGGCTTGAAACTGCCCTGCGGTGGGAAGTCGTGCGTGGCGGCGTAGACCAGCTTCGGCGGGGGCAGCGCGGCAAGTTCCCGCTCGATCTCCGCCGTCAGGACGAGCCGGGTGAGTTCGCGGCGGTCGGCGGGCGTCGGCTCGCCCGTTCGACGCAGCCGCTCGGCCAGGGCCGCGGGCACGGGGGCGCGGCGGTCGGCGGGGAGGTCGTCCGTGCAGGCGGTGAGGCGGAAGCGCCCGATCTGGTGGCCGGGTTTACCCTTGAAGTCCAGCAGGATCGTCAACGTTGTGCCGGCGGCGAACCCGGCCGGTTCCTTCAACTCGAAGACCGCCTCGTGAGCCTCGCCGTAGCGCGGGTGGACGCTCCAGTAGGTGTCGTCGCGGCCGTCGAGCGCGTTGGCGACGACATCGCCTCCGTCGGCGTGGTCGGCCAACGCCCGCACGAACGGCAACTTCACCGCGTCGTCATTCGGGCCGGTCGCGGGCTGAGCGGTCGCGCGGAACTCGGAGAGGTGGAAGTTGCCGTTGTCGTAGCGGCCGGGACCGCGGTGTGGCAGGCTCTCGTCGGGCAGCACTTCGAGGCGCAGCGCGCGGAGACCTTTCAGGTTCGTGCGGGCGGTGACGATGAACGTGTCCTTGTCCGGCCGGGTGCCGCGGGCCAGCCACGAGCCGTCGTCGCGACGGGCGAATCGCGTCCCGTCCGGCGCGGCGGCACTCACGACGTTGACCGCGTCGAGCGGTTCCCACGCGTGCTCCCGGCGCGCGAAGTCCTCGACGGCCGCGGCGACTTTGCGCTGCGTCTCCGGCGCATCGACGAGGGCGATGGCCTGTGGGCCTGGCAGGGTCAGGACACGTTTGCGGGCAAGCAACTCCCGCCGCCGGGCGTGCGTCGTCGGATCGTCGTCGTACGGCCGGTCGGCGCGGTCCACGCCGGCGAATACCGCCTGGAGGCCGTAGTACTCGCGCTGCGAGATCGGGTCGAACTTGTGGTCGTGGCAACGGGCGCAGTGAACGGTGAGGCTCTGGAACGTGCCCATCACCGTGCTGACCACGTTGTCGCGATCGAGGTATTGCGAGAGGCGATGATCGACGGTGTCTTCGCGCACCGTCGCCATCAGCGTGTCGTCCCACGGACCGGCGGCGAGGAAACCGAGCGCGACGGTGGCCTGTGGGTCGTCCGGGAACAGGGCGTCGCCGGCGACCTGTTCTTGCACGAAGCGCGGGTACGGCTTGTCGTCGTTGAGCGACCGGATGACGTAGTCCCGGTACGGCCAGGCGTTGGGCCGAGCGTAGTCGTGGTCGTTGCCGTGGGTGTCGGCGTAGTTAACCACGTCGAGCCAGTGCCGCGCCCAGTGTTCGCCGTAGCGAGGCGACGCCAGCAGCCGATCCACGAGTTTTTCGTACGCCTTCGGGTCGGTGTCGGCGGCGAACGCCTCGACTTCCTCCGGCGTCGGCGGCAGGCCGATCAGGTCGAAGGACAGCCGCCGAATCAGTGTCCGGCGGTCGGACTCGTTCGATGGCGCGATGCCCTTCGCGCGCAGCTTGGCTCGGACGAACGCGTCAACCGGGTGCCCCGACGTGGGCGGCTCGCGGCGGACGAGCGGTGCCAGCGACCACCACGGTTGCGGGTCGTCCGCGGGCGCGAGCAGGAGGCAGGCGACGAGGAGGGTCATGCGAGGATCTCGTCGATGACCGCACCGTGGACGTCGGTCAGACGGCGGTCGATGCCGTTGTGGTAGAACGTCAGCCGTTCGTGGTCGATGCCGAGGAGGTGCAGGATCGTCGCGTGGAAGTCGTAGGCAGTCGTCGCGCCGTCGGCGGCTTTCCAGGACCACTCATCGCTTTCGCCGTGGGCCGTACCGGCCTTCACGCCGGCCCCCGCGAACCACGAGACGAACGTGCCGCCGTTGTGGTCGCGGCCGGTGCCGCCCTGGTTGAACGGCATTCGGCCGAACTCCGTCGTCCAGATCAGCAGCGTGTCGTCGAGCATGCCCCGCGCCTTGAGGTCGGTGAGCAGCGCCGCGGCCGGCCGGTCCATGGTCTTGGCAATGAAGGGGATTTCCGTGGCGATGTTGCCGTGGGTGTCCCAGTTGCCCGAGCCGCCGCCGGGGCCGTTCCACACCTGGACGAAGCGAACGCCGCGCTCGGCCATGCGGCGAGCGAGCAGGCAGTTGCGGCCGAACCCCGCGGTCTCCGGCTGGTCGAGACCGTAGAGCGTTTTCGTCTTGTCGGACTCGCGGCTCAGGTCGAGCAACTCCGGGGCCGCCAGTTGCAGACGGGCCGCCAGTTCGTAGCTCTCGATGCGAGCGCGGAGGCGCGAGTCGCCGGGGCGCTCCGCGGCGTGGGCCGCGTTCAACGCGCCGAGCAGCGCGAGGCCGTCGGCTCGGCTCTCGGGCGTGACGTGCGTGGCGGCGGCCGGCGGCCGCAGGTGCGAGACCGGCTCCCGCGCTGCGGTGTTGACGACCATGCCCTGATGGTTCGCGGGCAGGAAGCCGGCGGTGAACGCGCTCTTGCCGTTGTAGGGCAGGCCGCGCGGGTCGGGCAGCGCCACGAACGCGGGCACGTTGTCGCGCAAGCTGCCCAGACCGTAGGACACCCACGCGCCCAGGCACGGGAAGCCCGGCAGGACGAAGCCGGTGTTTTGCAGATACGCGGCCGGGCCGTGGACGTTGGACGGCGAGGTCATCGCCATGAGGAAGGCGAGGTCGTCGACGTGCTTCGCCGTGTGCGGCAGGGCGCTACTCACCCAGCGGCCGCACTGGCCGTGCCGTGCCCAGGCGAACGGGCTTTTCATCACCGCGCCGGGCGTGCTAACACTGGCCTCGACGCGCTGGCCGCCACCGGGGTCGAACGGCTGGCCGTGCCGCTTCACGAGTTCCGGCTTGTAGTCGAAGAGGTCGCACTGGCTCGCGCCGCCGTTCATGAAGAGCTGGATGACGCGCTTGGCCCGGGCGCGGTGGTGCAGGCCGCCGTTGAACTCGGGCCGGGGCGCGTCGGCGGCGCGGCCCAATAGCGATGCGAGGGCGATACCGCCGAATCCGGTGCCGATGTCGCCGAGAAAGTGACGGCGGGTAAGCGCGGCGTCTCGCATGCGTGGACCGCCGGGGAACGGGCGAGCGGGCCTGATGTCCCAGAATACGCCGAGCGCAGCCTGAGGGCCAGCCGCCTGCACGCGCCGGGCTACCAGCGGAAGCTGTACTGAAGGTAGAACAGTTCCGGCGAGTCCGAGCTGCCGGTCCGTTCGATGAAGTCGCCGGCGAACAGCTTCGAGTAGCCCACCCACAGGTCTTGGTGCGCCGTCACGTGGATGTTCCAGAACACGTCGATCTCCTGGCCGACATCGCGGCCGGCCCGGCCGGTCGGGTCCTGGCGGACGACCCGGCCGCCGGCGTTGTACAGCGCGTCTTGCGCCTCGGCGAGCCAGTAGCGGTGGTACTGAATGACGCCGGTGACCCAACGGGTCGGGTAGTAGTTCAGGTGCAGGTTCAGGTCCTGGATGTTTTGCCGGCCAACCTGGTCGAGGAAGCCCAGGTAGTAGTGCCCGAACGGGAACAGTTGGTTGAAGGTGTTGGCGGTGCCACCGGTGCCAGCTTCGCTATCGCCGGAGGCAAAGTCGTAGTACGCCCACACGTGCGGCGTCCACGCCACGTCGGGAAAGCGGTAGCCGACGCCGGCGGTGGCGGCCTGGGCGAACAGATCCTGGTTGCCGCGACTGCCGACCTGGAGCATGCCCTCGAAGTCCCACGTCAACCGGCCGTCGCGGTCGCCGGCGTAGCGAGTGCCGAGGGTGGTGATGTTGAAGTGCGTCGGGGTCGCCACGTTCGCGGAACCGGGCACCTGGTCCTCGCCGGGCAACGACGGCCGCGAGCGGTCGAGGTTGAGGGCGTAGACGTCGATCGTATGGCCCTTCTGCGGCCGGTAGGTCGTCCAGAGGCCGGTGAAGTTCAGGGCGTCGTCCACGGAATCGAAGTCGTTCGGGCTGACCGCGACCGGCTTCGCCCAGAACAAGTCCACGTCGAACTTCTCGCCCTGGTACATCCCTCGGACGCCCTCGAAGGTTCGGCGGGTGTTGGCCCAGTCGAGCGGCGAGATCAACCGCTCCGAGCCGAGCAACAACTCCTGCCGGCCGGCGCGGACGTAGACCGGCTTGCCGTCGACCTCGCCGACCTTGACATCGACGAACAGGTTGAGCAGGTCGCCGCGGTTGGCGTCGATGCCGAGGGGCGTCAACTCCTGGCCCCGGTTGTCGGCGTACAGGAACTCGGCGTAGACGCGGAACTGGTCGCGGTACCACAGGTCGCCGTAGACGCGGGTCCGGAACAGGTCGTAGTCGTTGTTCTGGCCGGTGAAGCGTGCGTTCACCTCGTTCATGAAACGGTAGCGGGCCTCGCCGCCGGAGGTGACCATCCAGTCGCAGCCGAGGTGCCGCCGCTTGAGGAAGTCGAAAGAGTCGGTCTGCTGGTTGTCGGGCTTATTGAGGTAGCGGTAGTCGGCGTCGAAGAACGAGCCGGCCATGTAGCTGGTTGGCGGGTACGGATACTTCGGCGGCTCCTTGCGGACGGTGCCGAGGACGAAGTCGAGTGCCGAGTAATAGCCGCACCCGGTCGGCGGGATGGAGAAGGCCCCGAGCCGCGGCACCGGCCGCACCGGTGGGACGTTGTCCCACACAGACTTTTCCGCTTGTGCCGGCGGGTCGCAACATGGGGCTGCTTCGACTTGGGGAGCCGCGACCGGCGGCGGGTCCGCCGCGAGGATGGTCCCCGGGGTGTGTGCGAGCCACGCCCCGGTTAGAACGCCCGCCCACCGCAGGCCAAATCGCGCGCATCCGTCCATGGTCGTCTCTCCGCGACCGAACGGTTCCATCCGTTCGGGTCACGGCTGTATCGGCCGGATCGGGCGGCCCGATTCGGAGCGTATGGCGGAACATCCGGCGCACCCGGCCTAACGAGCCTGGAGCGACTCGGTCAACCGCTACAACCGATACGGCGCTCGTTGTTCATATGATGATCCCAACGCCCAAGGAGGAGTCGGACCGGTGGCTCGCGTACAGGTGAAGGCCGCGTTGTGGGGGGCGATCGTCACCGCCGGCCTGGCCGTGCTGATCGTCGCCGGTTCGCGCCGACTCGCCCACTTCGACGCGGCCCTGATCGGCTACACCTTCGCCTGCCTGTTCGCCGCATTCGGCATCGCGTACCGCTACGCCGTCTGGCTCCAGCGACCGCCGACCGCCTTGTACTGGCGGCGCGGTTGGCAGCTCTTCTTCCGCCCGCACTTCCTCCTCGGCAACACGGTCGAGTTCGTCCGCCGCTTCGTCGCGAACTTCGCCCTCAACGCCTTCATCTGGCGGCGCAGCCGCGAGCGCTGGCTGGCTCACTGGCTGATCATGTGGGGCTGCATCGTCGCCGCGGCCATCACCTTCCCGCTGGTGTTCGGCTGGGTCCACTTCCAGACGCTGCCCGACGACCTGACCTGGTATCGCACCTACGTCTTCGGGTTCCCGACGATCGCGTTCCCCGTCCATTCGCTGTTCGGCTTCCTCGTCTTCCACGGACTGGTGTGGGCGTCGTTCTTGGTCATCGCCGGCGTCATGCTGGCCATGCGGCGGCGCATGCGCGACCACGGAGCCGCGGCCTTGCAGATGTTCGCCGAAGACTTCCTGCCGCTGATCCTTCTGTTCGCCGTCAGCGTCACCGGCCTGATGCTGACGGCCAGCTACACCTGGATGAAGGGTTACGGCTACGAGTTTCTGGCGCTGTTGCACGCGGTGTGCGTCATCTTCACGCTGCTGTGGCTACCGTTCGGTAAGTTCTTCCACCTGTTCATGAGGCCGGCCCAGATCGGCGTGAGCTTCTACAAGGACGTTGGCCGGCAGTCGGAGCAAGCCGCCTGCCGCCGTTGCGGCGAACGCTTCGCGTCGCGGATGCACGTCGAGGACCTGATCGGCGTCGAACGGCAGCTCGGCTACCGCTACGAGATGCCGGGGGCGGCGGAACACTACCAATGGGTCTGCCCGCGCTGCCGGCGGGCGATCCTGGCGCTGGCCCAGGGCAAGGTGTGGGACGGCGAACACGAACGCACGGCCGTGGATGTCGTTGCCGTGTCCTAGCCCCGGAGGGGCGGCCGACGGGTGCGGATGCCGGCGCAGGGCAGCCATGCGAGCATGAGGTTGCACTGTCTTAGCCCCGGAGGGGCGGCCGTGGGTAGCCAGGGGCGTCAGCCCCTGGTTGGCGTGT